>NZ_JAUZUW010000004.1:0-280157 GCF_031844245.1 Exiguobacterium sp. BRG2 | reverse complement strand
GATTTTTGATTATTTCTTCAACAAGAGATAGATAAAATAAGGTGCTCCGATCAAGGCGACGACGATCCCAGCTGGCACGCCGTCCGGTCCCGCAATGTTGCGTCCGATCGTATCAGCGAACGCAAGCAACCATCCGCCGAGCAAGAGGGCAATCGGCAAGAAGAACTGATGCCGTGGTCCAACGAGCGCGCGGGCGATATGTGGCGCCATCAGACCGATGAAGGAAATCCCACCCGTGACGGAGACGGCAGCAGCGGCGAGTGCGACGGCTGTCAACAAGAGTTGGATCCGTTCTTTTTCAAGCGCGATGCCAACACCGATTGCGACCGGTTCATTCAAGGCAAGGAGATTGAGTTTATTCGCCTTATAGAACGTCAGCGGAATCAAGACGAGTAACCACGGTAAGAGTGAGTAGACGAAGATCCAGTCCGTCCCCCAGATGTTACCAGCGAGCCACTTAGCGATGAAGTCGACCTTTTCACGACGCGTCGACGAAATCAGGATGACCATGATTCCGGAGAGCGCCATCGAGAAGCCAACACCAGTCAAAATCAAGCGAATCGGTTGCAGTCCTTGCACACGGTCGTATGAGAATAGATAAATCGCCGTCGCGGTCACGAGCGCACCGAGGAAGGCGGCAATCGGTAACAAGTAAATGAACGATCCGACATCGACCGGGAAATACAGGAAAAACAAGGCGACGGCGACACCAGCTCCGGTATTGATGCCGATGATACCAGGATCAGCGAGTTCATTGCGCGTGATCCCTTGGAGGATCGAACCGGATAAAGCGAGTGCCATTCCTGCCATGACGGTGATGAGCAGTCGTGGTAAGCGGAGCGAATAGAGGACGAACTCCTCTTTGAATGAGCCGTTTCCAAGTAACGTCGGCAACAAACGATCATAGGATAGGGAAGCAGGTCCGAGACCGATGCTGACGACGAGTGTTGCGATCAATAGTGCCAGTAACGTCCAAAACGTCAGTTGCTGGCGGCGACGTAAACGAGATTCCATCATGAGAAAGCACACCCTCCTTTCCGAACGATCAAGAGGAAGAATGGTAGCCCGAGCATTGAGACGATCGCGATGACCGGCGTCTCATACGGTGCGTATAGTGTCCGACCGATCGTATCGGCAAGTAACATGAACGTCGCACCAAAGATCGCGGTCATCGGCAGAATGAACCGATAGTCCGTTCCGACGATCGCGCGGACGATATGTGGAATCATCAGCCCGATGAACGCCATGTTACCGACGAGTGCAACAGCAGCACCTGCAAGCAGAATGACGACAACATAAAGTACTGCTTTGATCCGCTGGATGTTTTGCCCGAGTCCGAGCGCGACTTCTTCCGATAGACTGAGAATCGTCAATTGTCGGGAGAAGATGAAGGCAATCACAATCCCGATCGCGATGACCGGAGTGATGACTTGCAGTTGTCCCCATGTCGACCCGACGAGTCCACCGGACGTCCATTGTGAGACATCTTGAGCGATCTTGAAGTAGATGCCGATGCCTTCCGCAATCGCATACAGAAAGGCTGAGATCGCGGAACCGGCAAGGACAATCCGGAGTGGCGAAAAACCACCTTTTTTCGAAGCACCGATTCCAAAGACAAGTGCTGCCCCAAGTGCTGCACCGACGAAACACGCAATCATGATACCGAAGTACTCAATTTTCGGAAACAGGACGATGACGAGTGCAAGTGCTGCGTTCGCACCCGCCGTCAGACCAAGTAGACCAGGATCGGCGAGGGGATTGCGTGTCATCGCCTGCATGATGGCACCAGAGACACCGAGTGCCGCTCCGACGAGGATTGCTGCTAATTCCCGTGGCAGGCGGATTTCCTGGACAATTTTTGCTTTTTCATTCAACGGTCCGAACGTCAAGGCGTTCCAGACTTCGCGGATCGTCGTATCGGCAGCGCCGAACGTCATCGCGATCCAGAACATCCCGAAAAAGAGGACAAGACCGAGTGTGATTTTTATGCCGAACGGAATTCGACCAGCTGACATGAATGTCGCCTCCATTTCTGATTCAGGGAGTGAGCCGCAAAAAAAGGAAGGGATCCCGCAGGTTCCCTCCCTTATTTATTATGCACCAAGGAAACTTTTCTTGAAGAACTCGAGTTGACGTTCGAGTGTGAGAGGATCATTGAAGTAAAATTCCTTCGAATCGACTTCGAAGACATGATCGTTTTTGACGGCTGGAATGTTTTTAAACGTATCCGTTTTCGTGAATGAGTTGTCCGCTTCTGCGCTCTTGCTGAAGACGAGGTAGTCGCCTGCATATTCAGGGAGGACTTCTGGTGACAACGCATAGTAACCATCTTTTAATGCCATCTTCGTGACTTTATCCGGCATTTTTAATTTCATTTCTTGATAGAGAATCTCTGTTCCACGACCCCAGTTGTTGCCGAAGACGTAGAGTTGTTTATCGAAACTTTCGATGACAGAAACAGTAGCATCTTCACCGATTTTTGCTTTGATGTCTTTACCGGCAGCAGCGGCACGTGTTTTGAAGTCTTTGACCCAATCGCGTGCTTCCTGTTCTTTGTTGAGCAATTTACCGATTTCGATATGTTGCGTCAAGTAGTCGACTTTTCCGTATGTGTACGTGACCGTCGGAGCGATTTTTTTGATTTTGTCGAGGTTTTTCGTTGTCGAGTAGCCGATGATCAAGTCAGGATCGAGTTCGATGATTTTTTCAACGTTCTCTTCCGAAACTTCCGTGACATCTTTTAGTTTATCGAACTTCGGATTCGCTTTTGACCACGAATCAACACCAACGACAGGAACGCCGAGTGCCATGACGTTGCCGGCAAAACCAGCGAGGACGACGACTCGTTTTGGATGAGCTGGAACTTTAATGTTTCCATTTTCTGATTTATATGTGATCGTTTCGTTTTTCGAACTAGATGCTGCGTCGTCTTTTTTCTCTGTATTGCCACACGCTGCGATGACGAGCGTGAGAATGAGTAGAACCGGTACAAGTAGTTTCTTCATGATTTAATCTCCCTTGATTAAGTTGTAGGTGATACACATCGGCTTGTTCGTCCGCGGATCGCGTCCGATTTCAGCATCGATATGGAATACTTCTTGTAAGACATCTTTTGCGATGACTTCCTCACACGTTCCGGCTTTGACGACTTCGCCGTTTTTCATGGCGATAATATAGTCGGCGAAGCGTGCCGCTTGATTCAAGTCATGCAGGACCATGACGATCGTCCGTCCTTCGGTCCGGTTGAGATATTCGAGCAGTTCGAGCACCTCGAGTTGGTGGGCGAGATCAAGATAAGTCGTCGGTTCATCGAGAAAGATGATATCTGTCTCTTGAGCGAGTGCCATCGCAATCCAGACCCGTTGACGTTGACCACCGGACAGCGCATCGACTGGACGATGTTTGAACGCCATCGTGTCCGTTGCTTCGAGTGCCCAATCGATGATCTCATAATCGTGTTTCGTCAAGCGTCCGAATCCTTTTTGGTACGGGAAACGACCGTATGAGACGAGCTCTGCGACCGTCAGACCACTTGCGCTCTCTGGAGTTTGTGGCAGAATAGCCATTTTCCGGGCAAGCAGCTTCGTGCTTTCCTTGGCGATATCGAGACCATCGAGCAACGCACGTCCCGATTGATGGGGAATGATCCGTGTCATCGCTTTCAGCAAAGTTGATTTGCCGCATCCGTTCGCCCCAATGATCGTTGTGATTTGACGATCGGGAATTTGGACGGACAAATCTTTGACGATGGGACGATCACCGTAGCCGATATTGATTTCTTCTGTTGCTAGACGTACCATACGCGACGACTCCTTCGTTGTTCTCTCCATTTTTCAATGATAATGATTATCACTATCGTCTCATTAACCATACCAGTCTCATAAAAACGCTGTCAACATTTTTTCTTGTGTTCAAGAGATGTTCACGTTATCATGAGAGAGTGAGAATGATAATCAATAACAATCAAGGATGAGGAGTGAGTGAGATGAGGGAACAGGAGTTGTTCGACGTAACGATCATCGGTGGAGGACCAGCAGGGTTATATTCGACGTTCTATAGTGGTCTTCGAGGTATGAAGACGAAATTGATCGAGTATCAAGCAGAACTCGGAGGAAAATTGCACGTCTATCCGGAAAAGATGATCTGGGACGTCGGCGGACAGCCACCGATCACTGGTGAAAAACTCATGGCTCAACTCGTCGAACAAGGACTGACATTTCAACCGACCGTTCAATTGAATGAAAAGATCATCTCGATCGCAAAAGACGTCTTCGGCAACTTCGTCTTAGAAGCAGAATCGGGTCGGATCCATTATTCGAAGACGGTCATCGTCGCGGTAGGCGGCGGCATCCTCAATCCACAAAAATTAAAAGTCGAAGGTGCAGAACGCTTTGAAGTGTCGAACTTGAACTATACGGTCAAATCGATTGAACGCTTTAAAGGAAAGACCGTCATCGTCTCAGGTGGTGGAAACTCGGCGATCGACTGGGCGAACGAGCTCGAACCGGTCGCAAAAAAAGTCTACGTCACGTATCGCCGGGATTGTTTCTCGGGGCACGAGGCGCAAGTCGACCAGCTCGTCAAAAGTTCTGCTGTCTGTCTCCTTAATACGACGATTCACAAGCTGATCGCAAGTCCTGATCATCAACGGATCGCATCGGTCGAATTGATCGACTGTCAAACAGAGGAAATCGTTGAGATTCCAATTGATGAAGTCATCATCAATCACGGCTACGAGCAGGACGCGGCACTGCTTGACGCCTGTGATCTCGATATCGCACGGGTCGATGACTTCTATATCGCGGGGAACGCGGCGAGCGAGTCGAGTGTACCGGGACTATATGCTGCCGGAGATATTCTTTCACACGACGGGAAGGTCCATTTGATCTCAGGTGCCTTTCAAGATGCGGCGAATGCCGTCAACCGGGCAAAACGCTTCATTGAGCCGGAAGCGCCAAAAGTGGCGATGGTCTCGTCACATAACGAAGTCTTTAAAAAACGCAATCGTGCGTTGATTGAGGAACGCGTCAATCAACAATCTTGAATAATGTTTAAACGTCCAAAATGCTTGGAAACAAGCGGATTTTGGACGTTTTTTTGTATGAATTTCATTTTTGTGCTATAACAGAACGATTTGACAACGTACTGTATTTAGGACAAAATTCTACTTATGTTCCACTACATGTAGGATACAAGTAAGACGGATGTAATAAGGAGGAAGGGTATGACAACTACGAAACGTAAGCCAATTGGCCTTGCCTGGCAAATTTTAATCGGCTTGATTCTCGGGATCACAGTCGGTGGTGTATTTTATGGGAATCCCCATGTCGCGGAGTGGCTTAAGCCAATCGGTGACATCTTTATCCGGATGATGAAAATGATCGTCGTTCCGATCGTCTTTACGACGATCGTTCTCGGTGTCTCATCGGTCGGTAGTCCGAAAAGTCTCGGACGTCTCGGCGTCAAGACACTCGGTTACTTCACGATCGTAACGATGATCGCGATTTTCACGGGGCTGTTCGCAGCCAATCTCGTTGAACCGGGTGCTGGTATTAACATGTCGACACTTGATAAAACGGACATCTCGACGTATGTCGAAACGGAAGAGACGACACAAGATGCAGGACTCGTCGACAAAATCGTCAACATCGTCCCGACGAACATCTTGGACGCGATGGTCCGCGGTGATATGCTTGCCATCATTTTCTTCTCGGTCTTATTCGGACTCGGTGTCGGTTTTGCAGGAGAGAAGGGCCAACCGGTCGTTCGTTTCTTTGAAGGCGTCGCAGCAGCGATGTTCAATCTCGTTAACATCGTCATGAAATTCGCGCCGATCGGTGTCTTCGCCTTGATCGGTGTCACGGTCTCGACGTTCGGGATTGAATCGCTCGGTTCATTGTTTAAACTGATTGCGACGTTATACGTCACAGCGCTTCTCTTCATGGTGATCGTCTTCGGCGGCATCATGAAGTGGGTTGGTGTTCGGGTCTCAGACTTCGTCCGCGTCTTCAAGGATGAATTGCTCTTGACGTATTCGACAGCCTCTTCAGAAACGGTTCTTCCACGGATTATGGAAAAACTCGAGAAGATGGGCGTGCCGAAATCAATCGTCAGCTTCGTCGTACCGACGGGTTATTCGTTTAACCTTGATGGATCTGCGCTGTATCAAGCGCTCGCAGCCTTGTTCATCGCACAAATGTACGGGATTGATCTCTCGATCGGAACACAGCTGACGCTTGTCTTCGTCTTGATGCTGACATCAAAAGGGATGGCTGCCGTTCCTGGCGTCTCCTTCGTCGTGTTGCTCGCAACACTCGGTACAGTCGGTATCCCGGCAGAAGGACTTGCCTTCATCGCGGGGATTGACCGAATCATGGATATGATGCGCTCGGTCGTCAACGTCACAGGAAACACGCTCGCTTCACTCGTCATCGCGAAGTGGGAAGGTGTCCTTGACGAAGACCAACTCGAGACGTTCATGTCGACAGAAAATAAGAAAGACGACATCCGCAGTGCGTGATTGTCGTAAGTATGGGGAAGGACTGAATCGTCAGTCCTTCTTTTTTTCGTCCAAGAAAATAGATTAAATTCGATTGTTTTTAAAGAAAACCTTTTATTTTTGATTATAGTTAAAATTATATTGAATATTATTTATTTTATAGTTAATATTATTTATATAATCACAGGGGAGAGGCGATAGGATGGAAACGGTAGGAATCGTCATTGGTATTGTCACAGTCTGTATCGTACAATTTTACTTAGCGCGGCGCAGAAGAGTCTTTAGTTTCATCATTCCAGCGATCATCATTGGTCTCGGAATTTACTGGTATTTCGGAACAGGACCACACACGTCGGATCGTGAGTCATTGATCCGAATCGGTACATGTGTTGGATTGTCTATGATGATCTCAATGGCTGAGATGGGTGTCGACTCGCGCCGTAAGCAACTGAAGCGTGAAAAAGATCGAATGGAGATTCAAGATTTGTAAGAGAAGTGAGGGAATACGATGGAACGACAAGACGTGCCCGCTTGGGTACTGGCACTCGAACAGGAACATCTCGAGTTCATCCGGAAGTTCGTCTTGAGCTCCGGTTCGTTGAAGGATATGGCAGCTGCCTATCAAGTATCCTATCCGACTGTCCGGGCGAAGTTGAACCAGTTGATTGAGCGGATTGATTCGGTGCAACAGGAAGATGTCGAATTCATCAATATGATCAAGAACTTGGTCTTAGATGAACGGTTGAGTCTTGATGTGGCGAAAACGATCATCGATTCTTACCGCAAGGGTCAAGCGAAAGAATAAGCCAAAAAACGAGATTCCCGCCTGACGGAAATCTCGTTTTTTTATTGTTTATCGTTCTTTTTATCCTGTTCCTTCTTGATCATCTTCTTTGCTGCTGAGCGGAAGCGGAAGATCAAGTAAAGACGATAGAAGTCGATTGCGGCGAACAAGGTCAGGAGGATCGTCCAGAAGTTGAAGACCGTTCCTGCCTCGACTGAGTTGTTGTAGGCAAGAAACATGAAAAGAACACCAAAGATGGCATAGAACAATGCCATGAAGTTCGAGCTTTGACGCATGAAAACACGACCTTTCGTAAATTAAGACATCGCGTAGATGGCAAGTACGACGATTCCGTTGTTAAAGACATGAATGGCGATCGGAGCAAGAATCCGGCGCGTCTTGACGAAGACGAGTGAGAAGACGAAACTCATCGCGACATAGATCAAAAATTTGTTGTCTTGGTGGATCAGGGCGAATAAGCCACCCGTCAGGATGAAGCTAAAGAAGAAACCGAGCTTCGATGAGAGATTGCCGAACATGATGTGCCGGAACAAGAACTCTTCCATGATCGGTCCAAGCAAGACGACCATGACTTGCAGGAGTGGGATGACTTGAATCGCTTGAATGATTTGATCCGTATTTTGCGATTTCGCGACATTTTCGATCCCGCCTGCCATCCAGGCATCGATCAAATTGACGCTGATCAAGAGTGCATACAAAAGCGCAATCCCGATTCCGATCCATTTTAGTGTATCCATCGGATCGGTTTGACGTCCTTCTGCCTTCCATTTCTGCCAATCAGGACGCAGACAGTAGTAGGAGACGATGACGGCGACCGTGAAGCCGATCGCGAGCCACCAACCGGCGACGTCAGCAATGACGTTCTTCGGAAGGAAATACTGGAACGAACCCGGAACCAATTGGACGATCAGATAGATGATGATCGGGATGACGTGACGCTTTTGCCACTTCTCCGCCATCAGAAAAGGCAGACTGATTGGATTTTTCATCGTACAGGACACAACTCCTTTGTAATGAAGGTACTGTCCCGATTGTAACAAACAAACGGTCTTGGCGCACGATTGACGATGATTCAAAGGTGTCGATTTCGGGAAAACGGATAAAGGTTCAGGCTTGAATTCAGGAGAGAAAGCGTATAAGATAAAAATATGTTAGCACTCAACGAAAGTGAGTGCTAAAAACAATCATTTTCAAGGAGGATGTTTCGCATGTTAAAACCACTTGGTGATCGCATCGTGATCGAAGTCGTTAAAAAAGAAGAAACAACACTCGGAGGAATCGTTCTTCCTGGGTCAGCGAAAGAAAAACCACAAGAGGGTAAAGTCGTCGCTGTCGGTACTGGCCGTGTGACAGAGCAAGGCGTACGTGTACCACTTGAAGTGAGTGTCGGAGATCACGTCATCTATGCACAATATGCCGGTTCGGAAGTCAAAGTCGACGGCAATGAATACTTAATTTTACGCGAAAGCGATATTTTGGCAGTAGCCGAGTAATTCAGTCAATCATCTATAAGGGGGATTTCAGTCATGGCAAAAGACATTTTATTCAGTGAAGAAGCACGTCGGGCAATGCTCCGCGGGGTCGACGCATTAGCGGATGCAGTCAAAGTCACGATCGGACCAAAAGGACGCAACGTCGTCCTCGAGCGAAAGTTCGGTTCACCACTCATCACGAATGATGGCGTGACGATCGCGAAAGAAATCGAACTCGAAGATCACTTCGAGAACATGGGTGCAAAACTCGTCGCAGAAGTTGCCTCAAAAACGAATGAAATCGCAGGGGATGGTACGACAACAGCGACAGTCCTCGCACAAGCGATGATTCGGGAAGGTCTCAAAAACGTCACAGCGGGCGCAAACCCGATGGTCATCCGTAAAGGAATCGAAAAAGCAGTCCGTCGTGCTGTCGAAGAGTTGCACACGATTGCAAAACCAATTGAAGGTAAAGAAGCGATCGCCCAAGTCGCAGCGATCTCAGCAGCGGACGAAGAAGTTGGTCAATTGATCGCAGAAGCAATGGAACGTGTCGGTCAAGATGGTGTCATCACGATCGAAGAATCACGTGGCTTCACGACAGAACTCGACGTCGTTGAAGGAATGCAGTTCGACCGTGGTTACGCGTCACCATACATGATCACGGATTCAGACAAGATGGAAGCGGTCCTTGAAAACCCGTACATCCTTGTCACGGACAAAAAAATCTCGAACATCCAAGAGATTCTTCCAGTCCTCGAGCAAGTCGTTCAGCAAAACAAACCACTCCTCATCATCGCAGAAGACGTCGAAGGCGAAGCACTTGCGACCCTCGTCGTCAATAAACTCCGTGGTACGTTCAACGCGGTAGCAGTCAAAGCACCAGGCTTTGGTGATCGCCGGAAAGCGATGCTTGAGGACATCTCGATCGTCACAGGCGCAGAGTTGATCACAGAAGACCTCGGTCTTGATCTGAAAGAAACACAAATCACGCAACTCGGTCGTGCGTCGAAGGTCGTCGTCTCAAAAGACAACACGACGATCGTCGAAGGACATGGACACGGAGATTCGATCGAAGCACGCGTCGGTACGATCCGTGCACAAATCGAAGAGACGACAAGCGACTTCGATCGCGAGAAATTACAAGAGCGTCTTGCGAAACTCGCAGGTGGCGTAGCGGTCGTCAAAGTCGGAGCAGCAACCGAGACTGAGCTCAAAGAACGTAAGCTCCGGATTGAAGATGCACTCAACGCGACACGCGCAGCAGTCGAAGAAGGCATCGTAGCAGGTGGGGGAACAGCTCTCATTCACGTCACGAAAGCTGTCGAATCGATTCTGTCGGTCTCAACAGGCGATGAAGCAACAGGTGTCAACATCGTTCTTCGTGCACTTGAAGCACCACTTCGTCAAATTGCGGAAAACGCAGGTCAAGAAGGCTCAGTCATCGTCGAGCGTCTCAAGCATGAAGCACCAGGAATGGGCT
Organism: Exiguobacterium sp. BRG2; assembly: GCF_031844245.1. NCBI lineage: Bacteria > Bacillati > Bacillota > Bacilli > Caryophanales > Exiguobacterium > Exiguobacterium sp. BRG2. The sequence goes on along the minus strand of NZ_JAUZUW010000004.1, from coordinate 269,898 downwards.
ACAATGCGGCGACAGACGAGTATGTCGACATGATCGAGACAGGAATCGTCGACCCAGCGAAGGTAACGCGTTCAGCACTTCAAAACGCGGCGTCCGTTTCAGCGATGTTCTTGACGACGGAAGCTGTCATCGCCGATAAACCAGAACCAGCTGGATCTGCTCCTGCAATGCCTGATATGGGCGGCATGGGTGGAATGGGCGGAATGATGTAAATATTTTCTCTTGAAAATGCGCTAACTTTGATAAGTCAAAGTTAGCGCATTTATTTTGGGGGTAAAAAATAAAAAATCATAATTAAAAATAGATAGTGAATATATTAATAGATTATCTTGGAGTGAAAATATATATTTAGGAAAATAGTTTTCAAGATATTATTAACAAATTAAATAAATATATCGCTTAATTAAATTAATTTAATCTCTTGAGTATGAGTGTAAATTAAATATACTTAATTTTTTGATAAAATAACATTTAAGTACTAAATAACTAAACTGTTACTTTTTAAACTAAGAGAATAGCATTTTATATTTATTTAAGTGTAAAGGGATATAAATCTATCTTATAGAAATAGTTATTAGATAAAGGTTAAAAGAGACTTTAGATGTTTGTAATTATAAGATTTAAAGAAAACTACAATACAAATATTGAATCAAGATATAAAGCATTATCATATAAATCGTAAGTTAAGTTCAATCATTAAAAAAACCATCTTTATTATGAAATAAAAAAACAAAAAAAACTTTTTTTAGTTTTTTTAAAATAATTGGGAATTAAATCTATTTTTATAAATGGAGGTTAATATGATAAAAATTTTAATAAATGCACCTAAAGGTGGAGTTGGAAAAACAACTATAGCTACAAATATTGCACTTTATTTAGCTCAAAGTAGTAAAAAAGTTTGGGCATTAGATTTAGCGCAAGGAGAGCAAATGACAATTGCCTTAAGTAATACACCAGAATTTGACTCAAGACAAACGATTAATAAAATTGAAACAAGTGAGCTTGAGTCTATACCTAAAAACTTTCCAGGAGCAAGTCAGTTTGATTTTTTAGTTGCAGATACTGATGACTATTTAGAAATTATAAAAGATTTGGCAAATCATGGTGCAACTAATGGATGGAGAGTGATTGTGCCTATAGTAGACGAGTATAATGGACTAGAGAGAATTCCTAAAGAGATAGGCGGTCTGTTTATCACAAGTATGTTTAAAGGTACAGGCTTTAACTTAACATTAAAGATGGTTCCAAATAAGATAGAAGATACTGAATCTATTCATAACATTATTACTAAATTAGAGGAACACGGAATCGAAAGTTTTATAAGTAAGAATTTTATATCATATTGTGAAGCCGAACCTCCATACTATATACAAGACGAGGATTTTAATAATGAAATAGAAGACTTATTAAAAGAAGTTGGGGTGATATAGTGTCAAAACTAATATCAGGTCTAAAAAATAATTTAAATTTTGATAAAAAAGTCGATATATACGTACCTTTAGAATTAAAAAATGATTTTAGAATAAAAGATCTTAAAAAAAGATATGGTACTTCTAGTTTTGATACGATAATTAAAAATGCAATATTATTTTATGTTTATTTGAATTTAGATTTTGACAAAGAATTATTTGAGCAAATAAAGTATAACCAAGTTGTAACTCAATTTTTTAAAAACCAAGAAAATTTTGAAGAAACGATAACGTTTAAAAAATTTAAAGAAAGTTTTTTAGAAATAAAAGTATTGAATTGGCATATGATTTTTTGCTTGAGCAATTTATTTAAATATACTAATCAAATAGATATCAATAATAGTTATGAAATTTATGATAAAATTATTGATTTTAATTATGTTTCAGAGATACCAAGAATTCATAATAAAAAAGAGTATATGTTTAAAGCAAATATACTCAGAAAAAACGACTTTAAAAAATTAAAAATTTTACACGGTACTTCTAATATGTCTAGTACCTTAAAGAAATGTATATTGTTTTATGCCTATACTATGCTCAATAAAAAAACAGATTTTCAAAGAAAAAGAAACTATGTAGATCATTATGAAAATAAAAAACTAGAATCAGATAGCGAAAAAAAGTATTTAATTGAATTACCAATTTGGGTAGAAGAATTTATAGATTTGGAATTAGATAATTATAAAGACATTTCAGATATTTTAATTTTCAATGTGCAAATCTATCACAATTTATTTCCTGAACAGAGGTGAAAACGATGGCTAAATTACATCGAGAATTAGCAGAGTCTTTATTAACATGTACTACAGCTGAAAAAGAGGAGATAGGGAACAAAATTGTAATTGCACTTGGAGGGGACATTACTAAGTATGCTACTGGTTTACCGAAGAGACGAGGAAATTCAGACGGTGGAATTGATGGAAGAGTACCTATTAGAATAGAAGTTGATAACGAGCATAGAAGAGGAAATAGAACGCTTTACAGCGACACAATAAAAATAGAAACTAATGCAGCTTTTTGTATAAAAATTGAGAGTAGTTCTTTTGATCGTTATGAATTAAATTCATTTATTGGTGATATGGACAGAGAAAGAATTTTTGATGGAATAATTATTAGTGTACGTCCCCTTTCTAGTGATGCAAAAGTAGAATTTGAAAGACATAACAGAGAGGGAGCATTAAAAATTAGACATATACTTGTTGAAGATTTGTTAGCTGGACAAATTGATTTAAACTTTGAATTAGTGAGTGGTAATTCTTTTCGAGATAGCTTTTTCAATGCGTTAAAAACCTATTTAAATGACATTTAACATTTTTTTAAGGTTAGAATAAGAGTTTTAATAGTACAATAATATCCAAATTTTGTTTGAATTTTGATGGAAAAATAGTTTTTTTGGGGTCATAATAAGTTTGAGAAAGTTATTTTATCACTTATAAATTTTATTAGGTGAGAAACTAAAGTTTTGATAATTAAAAATCGTATTTAATAATTTTTTTATGTTTAATAAGTACAAGCATCTAAAAAATTTAATTTTTTAGATGCTTGTACTTATTTTTAAAATTAAATAAGTAATAAACTAATATAGACATAGCATCTCAAAAAATAGTTTTAAATTATAAGGCTTAAATATATCTATGATATAAATGTTGAATGGTGCGATGTGGATATAATAATTAAATAATGGCATTTTTAAAATATTAAAACGGCTTATTCAAGGATTTGAAGAAAGTATAGGGGATAATCACACGAGGAGTAAGAACTTAGAATTTTAAAAATGAAATAATACATTCTAAGAATTTTTAGTAAAAGTTAAAGGAGAAAGAAACTAGTATAATGTCCTAACTATAAAATGACTTCTATATTCAATGCAAAAGAGATCCATTTCAGGTGGTACTGTTTAAATATATTGGACAGCTTTTGGTAATTTGAATGAGAGATTATTGTATCCTGGGCTAGCTAGAATTGAAGATTCATGAAGGAAAGACTATTTCCGATATTTCAAAATTAAGAAAGTTTCCTCACTCTATAATCTATGCTGAATATAAAAATTAAACGAACATAAGGGGAAGTCATGAATAAAGAATTATACCTAAAGTTAATTACTGATTCACTGGGAACGCTATCTCATCAAATTGAATATAGAAATTCTGTCAACTTATATGATATTAATATAATTTCCGAAGACTTTTTTAGGGATTTTTTGAATTTAGTTTATGGATACAATTTAATAAATTTAAATACTATAGAAAAAAATGCTTCTGCTATTGATTTGGGTGATATAACAAAAAAGATAGCGATACAAGTTACTTCAGATAACTCAAGTACTAAAATTGACAGTACGATAGAAAAATTTATAGAAAAGAAGCTATACGATAAATATGATAGATTATTAATTTTAATTATTACACGTAAAAAAAAGTACAGAAAGGAATTTGAAACAAAAAAGTTCTTTTCATTTAACAGAGAAAAAGACATTTTAGATAACAAAGATATATTGCAATACATAAAGGACAAAGATACTTCTAGTTTAACTGCCATAGCTGAATTTTTAGAAAAAGAGTTAAGTACGAGAGTAAATGAATCTATGAGAAAACAAGCGACAGAGATAGATACTATTATCGAACTAATCGAGTATCTGTCTAATAATAGGGGGATAAAAAGAGATAATAAAGGCAATTCGCCTGACCCAGAGCATAAAATAAATAAAAGGTTTGAAAAATACGCAGAATTTTTAAAAGATCTTTACAAAGGGTTAGTAACTATTTATGGTGCTGCAGTCGAACAGGCATTTGAGACACTTGGATTGGACGATATAAAAACACTAGTAATTGGTATGTATTTAAAAGATATTAGTGATCGATTTTTAGAAGAAGCTAAAGGTAACCCTAAATTAGCCTTAGAAAACTTAACAAATTATTTTGAAGATAAACTGAGCGGGACAGGAAAAAAATATGATAAAATGGCCATCAAATTTTTCTTAATATCTCAAACGATAGCATGTAATGTGTTCCCTAATGGAGGTTATAAAGATGAGCCAGTTAGTACTTGGTGAAGGAAATATTAAATCTTCAACAATTTATATTGGATTCCTCATATTAAAAGAGCTTAAAAAAAGCAAAAATCAAAAGTTATCTATTTATAAAATATCTGAAGTATTAAGTAAAAATGGAATTAAAAATAGCAGACAATTAATTTTTGGTCTCACATTCTTATACTCATTAGGGATTATTAAATTTGAGGAGCCATATATATGCATAGAAGAGTTAATAGAATAAAAATAAATAAGCTTTATTCAGATCCAGAAGTGTTTAATCCTATAATTTTTCATGATGGAGTAAATATCATTTTAGGTGAGAAATCAGATTCTAAAACAGTAAGGGGAAGAAAAACCAATGGTGTTGGAAAGTCACTATCAATTGAATTCTTAAATTTTTGTTTGCTAAAAAAATATAAAGATAGCCGTGTAAGCTTAATACCTGACAATATATTAGGATCTTCTGTTAATCTTATGCTGGATATTGAAATAGGACAAACAAAATTGACTCTAATCAGAAACAAACAAAATCAAGAGAAGCCATCAATTAAGAAAAATAGTAAATTAATAAATTTCGAAAATCTCGATGATGCTCAAGCTTTTCTAAAAGATTTAACTTTTATTGATTTAAAATCAGAACCAGTCCCTTCGTTTAGGTCACTTATATCACCATTGATTAGAGATGAGAGATCAGAATTTAAAGATATATTAGAATGTTTTGATGTTTCGAAAAAAATTCTGATTGATCTTACACCGCATTTATACTTTTTAGATATTTCCCTTGATGTATATAAAAAAACTAATGAAACAGTTAAAAAAATTGAAGAAAAAAAAACAATTGCAAAAAATACGAAGAAAGAAGTAACTGATGGTAATCAAAAGAAAATTAGTGAAGTGAAAGCAGAATTAAACTCACTTGATGACGAACTATCTAAAATTAATGAGGCTATAGAAAGTTTTAAAAGTAACGAAGCATTCAATACAATTGAAAAAGATCTTATACAGTTGGAAGATTTGTTAGACACGCTTAGGAAGAAGCAGAAAGCTATAAAATATGAGTACAATAAGATTAAAACGTTACCTAAGCCTGAAAGAATTGACAATAATGAAATAGAAATACTATATAATCAATTTAAAAAGGGACTCGGAGAAGTAGTAGTAAGGTCATTAGAAGAAGCTATTATATTTAAATCAAAGGTTGGAGAGTTTCAAAATACGCTGGTAAACCAAAGAGCATTAGAACTACAAGAAGAGTTAAATGAAATTACTGAGGAAATCAGAAACTTAGATGATAAGTACTCAGAAAAATTAAGGGTTTTTGATCAAAAAGGAGTGTTAAAAAACTTAAAAGTTAGTTTAAAAATTTACGACCAAAAAAACACTGAATTCGCAAAACTTAAAGCTTTATATAATGAGTATGAGAGCGCAATAAAAGATAAAAAAACATTAATGCTAAAAAAATCAAATGAAATTTTAGAATTAGATGATTTGATAGAAAGTAATAGTAACTTACTTGATAGTTTTTTATCTACACTACTTAATGTTCACGATTTTATTATGGGGAATAAAGAGTGTTCTTTTACAGTCGAAACTGTAAATAAAAATACTACAAAAAAAATTATTGAAATTGAAATGAGAATTTTTGATGATGGAAGCCATAGTGTTGATCGAACCAAAGTGTTTATTTATGATATGGCCCTTTTGTTTAATGAATATACGAGGAAAAGACATCCTAGTTTTTTGATTCACGATAACATTTTTGATGTAGATCAGGATACCCTTGTTCAGAGTTTAAATTTTCTTGCTGACCGAGAAACTAAACACTTGGATTTTCAGTATATTATAACTCTTAATAGAGACAAAATCGAAAATGAAGAAAAACTTAATATTATTAATTTGGATATTGAGTCTCATAAAGTGGCGAGTTTTACAAAAGAAACAAAATTTTTACACCGAGACTACCAAGAAAAATAATATATATTTTAAAAACTTTTTCTAATATTTTATTTGCGGAATTATGCGAGACATGTCATCTGTAAGTACTGAATCCTAATAAATAGGGTTCGGTACTTTTTATTTACGATAGTATACTTAATAATTGGAAGAATTACATAAGCGCCACTCATCAGTTTAGAGATAAAGATAATGAAAAAGGAGACGTAAAAGTGAATGAAATATTAAAAGGTATAGTAACCTCAGGTACGCTCATTGTCGCAATCGGTGCTCAAAACGCGTTCGTCCTTAAACAAGGTTTGTTAAAAAATAATATTTTCTGGGTAGTTATAGTATGTTTCTTATGTGATGTATTATTGATGTGCACAGGTGTACTAGGGGTCGGTACCGTAATCAAGAATAATACGTTTGCAAATGTTGTTCTTGCGATTATCGGAGGACTGTTTCTACTCTTATATGGATTCAAATCTTTTCGAAGTGCGTTTTCATCGTCAAGTGCAATCGATATTTCAATCGATGCTAAAATCATTCCCATTCATAAAACAATTTTAGTTACATTAGCAATTACACTTTTAAATCCACATGTGTATTTAGATACAGTCGTCGTGATAGGTGGAATAGCTGGAACTTTGACATTTGATCAAAAAGTTAATTTCTTGATCGGAGCGCTGATTGCCTCGTTTGTCTGGTTTTTCGGCTTAGGATACGGAGCGAGATGGTTAATTCCTATCTTTAAAAAACCAAAGGCTTGGAAAATATTAGATTTTGGAATAGGATGTTTGATGTTTTGGCTTTCGTATCAATTGATTGTTTTTGCACTAGAAGAAATTTAAAAAGTGAAGCCCATTATTTCTTTTAGTGTTTTTAAAGAAATTTTATGAGCTTTAAAGCTATTATTATCCAATCAAAATATGCAAAGGAATATGAAAAATAATGAAAATAAAAAAATACAGAAATAAGCGGGGGACACTAATTTACTGTCCGTGCCGAAAAATGTTTTTGCACCATACACCAGAAGAGGAGGTGCGGCAAAAAATTCTAGCAATTTTAATTAATGAGATCGGTATACCGACTGATTCAATTGACACAGAGTATCCGCTTAGTAAGTTTAATGTGGAGTTTAAAACAAGAGCAGATATAATCATATGGCAAATGGACTGTCTGGGAAATAAAAAACCCCTGTTGGTTTTAGAAGTGAAAGCAACAAATATTCCGCTTACAGATCATGCATTAAATCAGGTTAGAGCTTATAACCAAACAATTCAAGCTAAATATATTGGTATTACAAACGGTATTTTAACCTATCTTTTTGAAGAGAAGAATGGAGAATTGTTACCACTTGCTGAAGATTTTTATTCGTTTCAGCAACTTGTCGACGGAAAAGTAACGTATATTTCATATCAAAAAATGAGAAGACTCTCTTATGATTTAATTACAGACGAACATTATTTAAAACTTTTATGGAATGAAGGTTATATCGGTGAAGGGACGCCTATAAAATTACATCCATTCATTGCAGAACTTCGAAATTATTTACTGACAGGTCAAATAACTGTTCAAGATCAGCCTATTTCGATTGTTGAAGATCTTGGATGTGGCTATTTTTCATTTGGGAATGCGGCTGGAGGAGCATTCCCAGGATATTATCGCAGTTTAATTCTGAAAGATTTAAATCGACAGCATAAAATTTATCGTATAACGATTATAGGAACAGATAAGACACAAAATGATCCCACGTTCGGTAACAGAAGTGGAAATACAATGATGAATGTGGCAATTGAAGATATGGGTACAGGTTCTTTCGTTTTGCAATTGAACATTGATAGGTTTTTTTCTTATGAAACAGAAAATGATGTCTATCATGTTTTTCATAACGGTCGAAGAAACGGCTACAAAAACAGTGAAGTCATTGCCCAAGTTGAAAAACATGCTCCTCATTTAATCCAAGAAGGTAAGATTTATTTAGGTTCGCTACCAGCAAACAGGACACTTACGAAAGAAGATGCCTCCACTTTTATAAGTAATTTAATTCTGTATGCCAATGTACGTGAGAAGCTTCGAAAAAAGCGGAAGAAAAAAGCAGCTAAGTATTAAGAAATTTTTAAGATAGGAAGTTAATATACACTTTTGTTACAAGTGCTCTTATAAAAAATCGAATTTGTAGACAATCGATTAGTTTTACTATTTATAAAATTCCGAGCTTGGTTTTACATCTGGAAAATAAGAGCTGTGGAAGAAGGAATAATATTTTACGGAGCGAACAAAAATTAATAAAGTCATGAGTGTAAATTAATTCTTGACTCGTGCAAAGAACTAGATTAATGAACAAGTCTGACTTCTCACGAGACGTGAAGAAGATCAGGCTTGTTCATTTTAAGAAAATTAGACATGATGTGATTACTTCAGCTCATTCTCTTCAATAATTTTATCCGAAAGCTTTAGTTGCGCACTAACCTCCTTCACCTGACTTCGACAGAATTTCATCTCGACTTTCTTTTCCGTCGATACATCGTAACAAGTGCCTTCGCCTGATGCTTTCGTCAAATCTGCTTCATAGTAATAGTCCTGATAGCGGAACGAACCATCGCGAAAGCCCGTCAGATTCGGTTTATCGTCGATGAGGGATTGCCCCATCATATAGGATGTCTTGAGATTCAACAGATCAATGATCGTTGGTGCGATATCAATTTGTCCGCCATTCTTTTTCATGACCCGACCGGTTTGTTGGTCGGGTTTTTTGATGAAGAGTGGAATGCGTCGTTCGAGTTCGAAAGCTGCTACTGGAGACGAGACATCTGCTTTTTTGCGCATCTCACTGCCTTCATTAACGAGTCCACTATCGTGATCGCCATAAAAGATGACGAGGGACTGGTCCCAAAGATCGCGTTGTTTCAACTCGTCGATCATCTTCCCGATACCGGTATCGACGTAATGGACAGTCTGGTAATACCGTTTCAACATTGGATCCTCATATCCGGACAGATCAAGCGTCTGATCTTCCTTGTCGATCTCATACGGTGTATGACTCGTCAACGCGACTAAAAACGAGAAGAATGGTTCTTGCAGCGTCTCCATGTGATCAATCGATTCGAGGAAGAACTGCTGATCGTTCAGCGCCATGCCGATCTTTTTTTCTTTTGAATAATCATTTTGGCTGAAGAAGTGCTTAAAACCGATGTTCTTGTAAACATCGTCACGATTCCAGAAACCTTTTTCGTAAGCGTGCATTGCTGCCGTATCGTATCCGTTCTTCTCAAGTAACGCAGGGAGCGGCTCGAATTCATTCGTCGGATATTGCGTATAAACGGAACCTGATTTCAACGGGTAAAGCGATGTGTTCGTGATGAACTCAGCGTCCGAAGTTCGTCCTTCATGTGTCTGGTGGTAAAACGACGAGAAGTAGAGCGATTCCTTTTTCAACTGATTCAGGTTCGGCGTTACTTCTTCGCCATTAATGGTCTGGTCGATAACAGAAGCCTGGAACGACTCGAGTTGCACCAAAATGATGTTCGGTGTCTTTTTCGCACCGGTTGGATTCGTCTGCTCCTTTTGGTTGATGCGCTGTTGCTCCTGAGCCGTCAATCCGTCGCTTGGTCGCCCGGTCACGCCTTTGAAAGCGTCCCACCCGTGATAACCCCAAAAGCCGAACAGGTAGTAGTCACGCATATCGGAGATCGCTGCCGTCGGTTGACGATCTTCTGTTAGCGTCCGGTACGTCAGCAGTGAAGCAGACAAAATAATGCCACTGACTGCAAGGAGTCCAGCTGTCCGGCGTCGTGTTTGCGCTGTCGTTACTTCCGGTCGTTTGCGGAAGACAAAGAGCAGTACCATGAAAATCAAACTATCAGCGAACAAGAGGAAGTCTTGCGGTACGATCAAGGCAGTGAAGCCGCTACTGACGTCACTCATCTGCGTCATCTGTGAGAGGAGCGAGACGGAGAGGAAGTCCTCGAAGTAACGGTAGTACCACATGTCGGAAGCTAGCAGAAAACTGTGCGCCAGCAGTAGACCGAGCCAGACCCAGCGGCGTTTATTCCACGGAATCAGTAACGTCCAGCTCGATAGGATCAGCATGCCAGCAAGATTCATCAGTGTTAAATGAAGCGAAAGGTCGGTTTTTGTAAAATAACTAAATAGCATGAACTTCAGCATGCCAAGTAACAGATAAAGGGTGTAGCGAATCGCCATGGTCAGTACTCCTTACGTGTGTCGTCAATCGGTCTTTACCCTAAACGGCAAATCGAGGAACGCATAGATGTGGGAAGTATACAATCTGAAGGTGAAATGGCGATTGTTTCTGAATCAGGCAAAAATAGAAATCTTACCAAGACAGGAAGTCATGTTCGCTCGTTTCACGAATTAATCGAGGAATTGGTTTGAATTTCCTCTTGAATTCAAACAATTGACGTTAATTTGCGCGGAAAGCGGGAATAGAAAGCGTGTACGTCCATCGTCCGTCACTGTCTTTTAAAAAAGAAGCGAAGTCATGTCAAACGTGAAACTAGCGGTCATCTATTACAGCGCAACCGGAACGAACCATCAACTTGCCTCATGGGCAAAAGAAGCGGGAGAAGCAGCAGGGGCGGAAGTCCGTCTTGCGAAAATCAAGGAGACAGCCCCAGCAGAAGCGATCGCTTCGAACCCATTGTGGCAAAAGCATGCGGAAGCCACACGTGATATCGAAGAAGCGACACCGGATCTACTCGACTGGGCAGATGCGATTATCTTTAGCGTCCCGACACGTTACGGTCATGTCCCAGGACAATTCCAACAGTTCCTCGACACGACAGGCGGACTGTGGGCACAAGGCAAACTCGTCAATAAAGTCGTCAGTGCGATGTCGTCGGCACAGAATCCGCATGGCGGTCAGGAAGCGACTGTTCTCGCAGTTTATACGACGATGTTCCACTGGGGTGCAATCGTTGCGGCACCAGGTTATTCGGATCCTGTCTTGTTCGCAGCGGGCGGAAATCCATATGGTACATCGGTCACTGTCGACCAAGACGGTAACATGGTCGAATCGGTCGAACCAGCCGTGCGCCATCAAGCGAAACGGACGGTTGAAGTGGCAAGCCGTCTTAACTCATAACATTACCTAATTCAAAAAGCGCCGGAATGCTGATTCACATTCTGGCGCTTTTTCGTATGCATCATGTGTTTTGTGTTAACGGAAGTTCGACTGTGAACGTCGAGCCTTGTCCTTCGATCGACTCGACATGGATTTCTCCATCATGTCCACGCGCAATTTCGCGACAGATCGAGAGCCCAAGACCAGTACCGCCGATTTGACGGGTGTCCGAATTGTCAACACGATAGAATTTTTGGAACAGGTTACTCATCGCAGAAGCTGGGATCCCGATGCCCTCATCTTGAATCGCGACCGTGACACGTGACGCGTGTCGCGTCAGTTGAATATCGATCGTTCCACCAGCTGGTGAGTATTTGATCGCATTGTTGATCAGGTTACTGAATAATTGGCGAATCTTCTTCGCATCCCCTTCGACGATCAATGGTTCGACGTTTCGGAATATTTCAATCGCGTGGGAAGAAGACGACAGACTATGCAACTGTTTCAAATCCCGAATCATCGCGACGATATCGAACGGTGCCATCTCATATTCCTGACGGTTTGCTTCCATCCGTTGCAAGTCGAGGAAGTCATTGATCAACAGCGAGAGACGTTCTGTTTCCGAATGGACCGCTTCGAGATACTTCTTCTGCCGTTTCGGTGGTAGGTCACGCTGAATCATCAGCTCAGTAAAGCCATAGATCGACGAGAGTGGTGTCCGCAGTTCGTGTGAGATCGTCGAGACGAGTTCGTTTTTGATCCGGTCAATCTCGACTTCATTCGTCACGTCACGTAAGACGAGTAGAATCCCGCGGAACTGTCCACCATAATGAATGCTCTCGGAGTACGTCTTGATGAAGCGTCGCTCGTGATCGATCGAGAAGGTGATTCCTTCACCGATTTCTCGTTTCACGAACGTCTTTTTCAAGTAACGTTCGAATTCCGGTAGTTGGTCGACGCGATGCTTGAGTTGAACGACAGACGGAGTGATGTTCATCAGCCCATTCTCATCGAGACTGTCATCAACCGGATGGTCGAACAGATCGAGTAATGGTCGGTTGATCAACTGGATGTCACCTTCTGGTTCGATATAGACGATCGATTCACGGATCGAGTTCAACAGTCGCGCTGTTTTTTCCCGTTCGCGTTCAATCTCGTCGAACGTCCGCATCCGTAGGAGTGACAACGCTAGCTGACGCGCGAAGGCAGCGAGTTCTTCCTGCTCGTAACGATCAAACCGATCCTGATTACGGGACAAGAAGATATAGGCGATGATCTCATTTTGACTCGGATCAAGAACTGGTGTGACAGCGCGCGCGACTTCATCTTCGAACTGCGTATGCGGTCGTTTATCTTGTCGCGACTCACGCAATAACGGCTCAATCGTTGGCATCCAATCCTCGACTGTGAGCGGTGTCTGTGGATAAAAGACGATATCGATGACTTTCGTACCATCTTTGAAAATCAAGGCACCTTGCGTCGCATTCGTGATTTCAACCATCTTTTGAATGACGGCAGGATAGGCACTGATGCTATCACGCGACGCTAGTGTCTCCGTCAATTGATTACGTAGCCGTAAATGGGACTCGTTCCGTTGCGTCAGTTTCAACGCATCTTCGAGAGTGACGTTCGTCGACATCAATTGGTGTTTGTTTTCAATCAAGGCTGTCGCCATCTGATGGAACGATTTACTCAATTCACCGATCTCGTCAGCACGGTTCAGCGGAATCAACGGTAACGTATGCTCACCACTTGCAAGGAGCTTGCTCTCCTTGCTAAGAAGATGGATCTGTCGCGTCGTCCGTTCGATGAACGGGCGGACGATCAGCAAGATGACGAGGAACAACACGATCAGGTTGACGAGCCAAATCCACTCAGCGTACTTCGTCTGCGTGACAAGCTGTTCTTTTGCACTGAGTTCTTTCGCGCGGAGACTACTCCGGTAGTTCGTGAACGTACTCTCCATCGTGTTGACACTTTTACGCATCGTTTCACTGTTCGAGGCATTCATCTTGAACTTCCGATTCGGGTCCTGAGGTACTTGTGGCATCATCGCTTTTAGACTCGGCATCTGCAGGAAACGCTCGTCAATCGTGCCCGATTGCTTTGCTTGGACGTATTTAATCAAGCTCGGCATGACGAAATTGGTATAAGAATTATAGAGCGACCGGATATCAGACGCATAGATTTGATCCGCCTTGTAGAGACGATTCTTTTCAAACCAAGCCGTCTGTTGTTCGAGTGATGCCTTCTTTTCATCAATCACGTCGAGCACGGCGTCATCTCCGAAGACGATATAGCCCCGCATCTCGTATTGAAGGGACTGCCAATCGTCCCACAGTTTCGTCGCTCGATCTTCACGCATGCTGATCGCATCGAGCTCTTGTTTCGCATCCATGACTTGATGGTTCGTATAAAAATAAGCAGCCAGGGAAGAGATCGATAGTGTAATAAGAATGAGATAAAATGACGACATGATCTGTCGACTGATCTTTTGATTGAACCATTTTCGCATATGGATTATGGATGCTCCTTTGTACATGTGAGTCGAGGGTCGATTAGATGTATGACATTGGAATATTTGTTACCGTAATCGTACATTTTTTAGACGGATAAATATAGTCATAATACTTAAAATATCTTCAAAGTAAGAGATTCACGTTCACAAGAAAATAAAGAACGACAAAAAAGCAGGACGAGAGCCTAGTCTCATCCTGCTTCGATACCTATTAATGATGTTCAACGACAATCTTTCCAATCGTTTTTCCACTTTCGACGAGACGGTGTGCTTCTTTTAGATTGTCGGCGTTCATGCCGATCAATGTCTGCTTGACCGTCGTCTCGAGCGTATGCTCTTCGATCCATGCTGCGACTTGCGTCAGAATCTCATGTTGACGAATCATATCATCTGTCATAAACAGTGGACGGGTGAACATGAATTCCCAGACGAACGTCGCACTCTTTTGTTGGAGCGCACTTAAATCGAGTTTTTGATCAGTCTCGACGATGCTACAGATTTTCCCTTGCGGTGCGATCACATCGACCATCGTCTCGAAATGTTGGTCCGTCGCATTGAGACAGAAGATATAGTCAACGTATTTGTAGCCGAGGGCTTCCAGCTGAGGACGGAATGCGTCGTGGTGATTGATCGTATGATGTGCACCGTGTTCCTTCGCCCAATCAATCGTCTCGTCACGCGACGCCGTTCCGATGACGGTCAGCCCAGCGTGATTCGCGAGTTGTGTCGCGATTGAACCGACACCACCAGCAGCTCCGATGATGAGGATCGTCTTCTCGAGATTCGACTTAGCATCAAACGTCAATCCAAGACGATCGGTCAATGCTTCGTAAGCTGTCAGCGTCGTCAACGGGAGAGCAGCCGCTTCACTGAACGTCAACCGTTCCGGCTTTTTGGCGACGATTCGTTCATCGACGAGTTGGAAGTCGCTGTTTGACCCTGGGCGCTGAATCGCACCGGCGTAATAGACTTCATCACCGACTTGGAAGAGGGAGGCATCATCGCCAACTTCAACGACGACTCCGGCTGCATCATAGCCGATCACTTTCGGAGCGTCTTCATCTTTTCCGTGAGCGCGGACTTTCGTATCGACCGGATTAACGGAGACAGCTTTGATCTCAACTAGTAGATCGTGCCCCGTTGCTTCCGGGCGTGGTAGTTCTAAATCAATCAGACTTTCGTGTTCCGTCAGTGGTAAGTGTCGGTGAAAACCGACAGCGGACATATTCGACATCGACAATCATCCTTTCCAGATATGAATCGTTTCTCTCCATCTGTTCCACGCGCGTTCCGTCTTAAAACCAGTTGCGAAACTTTGAAAACGGATTCCCCTTCTGTCGTCAACGGAAGAACCTTGGATAGCTATGGTAGCATATGAGAGTAGCTATCCATTTTCGAGAAGGAGCGATTTTATATGTATGACGTCATCTCTCTACCGGCAGGACCGACTCAGGTTACCATTGAACGTTTCCTCGTCCATGCGCATCCGCACCCCCGTCCGTATCGACCCGC
The DNA here is from genome assembly GCF_031844245.1 of Exiguobacterium sp. BRG2. Taxonomy (NCBI): domain Bacteria; kingdom Bacillati; phylum Bacillota; class Bacilli; order Caryophanales; genus Exiguobacterium; species Exiguobacterium sp. BRG2. The sequence continues at coordinate 254,344 of NZ_JAUZUW010000004.1, read as the reverse complement.
ACGTTTGATTGCCTTACGTCAAAGTGGTGGTGTCATGCATCGACTGTATCGTACGGAGCGGGAAATCGTGCTCTTTCCGCACGAGGCGCTCGCCCCGCAAGTCGAGCGTCTCTCGTGCTCGCAACAGGAGCGTGTTCTAGCGTATATCGAGGAACGGCGCGCGAGCTTCGGTTTTGATGAAGGGGAGGAATACAAATTTTACTTACTCGAAGTGGCATACGAACTCCGTCATCTGCCACGAACGGATCGACCGATTCGCGCACATACGTACTATCAACTGGATGAACTGTTGTCGGGTCGACCGCTCGTCTTGCGAGCAAAACAGACGGAGGAGATGAAATGAAACGTATTCAACAGATTGGAATTCCAGTGAAGGATATTAAGCGTAGTACAGCATTTTATCGGGATGTTTTGCAATTATTGGTCTTATTTGAACTTGAGACGATGGTTTTCTTTCAGTGTGGCGATATTCGATTGATGTTGACTTTACCAGAGACAGAGGCATTCGATCATCCGAGTTCCGTCTTGTATTTTGAAGTCGATTCGCTGCCAGCAGAATATAAGCGGATGCAAAAGCAAGGTGTTGTTTTTCTCGGGGAACCCCACATGATTACGCGTTCCGAGACAGAAGAGACATGGATGGCGTTCTTTAAAGATTCGGAACAGAATACGATGGCGTTGACGGCACAAGTCGCCGTGATCATCTAAACGAAATAGCCTGCTTCTGATCACATGGTTCGTGAAAAGAAGCAGGCTATTTTTAAAGTGCTGGCGTTGGCGTCGGTGTGACACCGGTCTTCGCGTAAGTTTGATCGATTGCAGTCCGAATTTCCTTGACTGAGCTACCTTTTTGATAAGCGACGATCGACTGTGCCGCGATATCGAGACACGTACCACACGTAATGCCGTGCGTCGTCCAGGTCGTTGACGTAGCGTTCTGTTCTTCGATGAAGCAGTCATAGTTGCTCGTATGACCCGCAGATTCACCACAACCGCAATAACATGGCATCTTCTTCAATAAATCGGGATGTTTAGCGACGGAGCGATAGATTGTTTGAATCGATTGATCCTGCTCATCGAGAAAAGCAGGTAACGTGTCCGGTCCCGCGGTCTTCTCGAGTTGATCATCGGCACCGTGACTGGCATGGTCAGCGTGATCTTCGTGATTCGTGTGTTCTGTTTTTGGAGTATCCGTCTGTTCAGCCGTCCCGCATGCAGCGAGCAACAGGCTGAGACTAAGTGGAAGTCCAAAACGATACAGTCGTCTTTGCATAGTCGGCCTCTCTTTCATTGTCTTACCTTCATTATAAGGAAAGTAAAACGATGAAAGCATGACGATTTATTGACGCTTATTTCGTGAGTGCTTGTGTGATCGTCTTGATGTTCGCTTGCATCATACTGTAGTACGTGTCGCCGTCTTTACCCGGTGCTCCGAGCGAGTCGGTGAAAAGTGTGCCAGCGATCGGAACGCCGGTCTCACGAGAGACAGTCTCCATACTCCGCCGGTCGACGCTTGTTTCGACGAATAGGACAGGGATGTCTTGCTCCTTGATCGTATCGACGATCCGGCGGACTTGTGCCGGCGTTCCTTGATTATCCGAGTTGATCTCCCAAATATAATCCGCTTTGACGTCATAGGCAGTTCCGAAGTATTTGAAGGCACCTTCACTCGTGACGAGGTGACGTTCTGCTTTCGGAATGTCGGCAAACTGCTTTTTCGCTTCCTGATCAAGCGTCTGCAGTTGTTTGATGTAAGCCTCGGCATTTTTCTCGTAGTCCGCTTTGTGCTTCGGATCTTCCTTGATCAATGCCTGCTTGACGTTTTCGACGTATTGAATGCCGTTACTCACATCGAGCCACGCATGCGGATCGGTTTCTGATTCCTTGCCTTTCGTCGTCAGGTACTTTGGTTCGACGCCTTGACTTAAACGATAGACTGGCGCGTCAGACGCATCTTTACTGGTCGTTGCCCGAAGTTTGTCGAACCAAGCACCGCCGGCTTCAAGATTCAGACCGTTATAGAAAACGACATCCGCATCCGCCATCGCTTGTACGTCTGCCGGAAGTGGATCATACTCATGCGGATTTGCCCCAATCTTAACCATGCTGTGAACATCGACGTGTTCACGACCAACTTCGCGGGCGAGATCAGCGAGGATTGAATACGTCGCAACGACCTTCAGCTTTCCGTTATCTTCTGCTGGTGTCGAACAAGCAGCAAGCAAGACTGTGCTGAGGAGGACGAACAGGAAAAATTTTAATTTCATACAGTAGACTCCTTTCGTTTCCGGTGACGCATCAGACCGTGACGTGGTGAAAAGATGAAGACGAGTGCGAACAGCGTCGTCGCGACGAGGACGATCGATGCACCAGAGGATAAATTGTAGGTGAAGCTGAAATACAGTCCGACGATGGCGGACAGCGTACCGAAGCCTGCTGCTAGGAACAGCATCCGCGAGAGACGGTTCGTCAGTAAATACGCTGTCGCAGCTGGTGTGATCAGCATCGCAACGACGAGGATGATGCCGACCGTCTGAAGGGAAGCGACGGTGACGAGTGTCAGCAATGTCATCAATCCATAGTGAATCCAGCGTGTCGATAGTCCATAGGCTTGCGCCATTGTCGGGTCAAAGGAACTGATCAGCAACTCTTTGTAGAACAAGAAGATTCCCCCGAGGACGACCAATCCGATGATGACGGTCATCCACATATCGCTCGGACGGACCGCGAGGACGTTGCCGAACAAAATGTGATAGAGATCGCTACTGCTGCGCAAGAACGAAATCAAGATGATCCCGAGGGCGAAGGCGGACGTGAAGAGGATGCCGATCGCTGTGTCGTTCTTGATGCGACTGTTTTGGCTGACGAAGCCGATTCCAAGTGCCGTCACGAGACCTGTGACGATGGCACCGATCAAGAAGTTGATCCCGAGTAGATAAGAAATCGCGACACCAGGTAAAACGGCGTGCGAGATCGCATCACCCATTAACGACATCCCGCGTAAGATGATGAAACAGCCGATCACACCGCAGATGATGCCGACCATGACGGCGGTGATCATCGCTTTTTGTAAGAAATCATACTGAAATAATGCCTCGATGAACGTCATCCTTGTCCCTCCTTACGTCGTTCGAATAGCGGTAAGCCATACGCTGGTTCGAGCCACTCCGGCGTCAAGATATCAGACGGAGGACCGACAGCGATTAGTCGTTTGTTCAACAGCATCAACGTGTCGAAGTAGTCCTCTGCTTTATGCAGATCATGGTGGACGACGACAATCGTCCGCCCTTCGGCTCGGAGTGTCCGTAAGAGTTCGATGATCATCTGCTCACTGGCGACATCGATACCGACGAACGGTTCGTCCAGCAACAGTAGTTCTGCTTCTTGGGCAAGGGCACGCGCCAGAAAGACCCGTTGTTGTTGTCCACCTGACAGTTCACCGATTTGCCGTTTGGCATGATCGGCCATATCGACGCGCTCAAGGCAATGTATCGCGAACTGCTTTTGTTCCTTTGATGGACGTCTGAACAGATCGAGCTTCGGATAACACCCCATCAGTACGACATCTTGGACACGCACAGGAAAATCCCAATCGATCGCGCTACGCTGAGGTACATAGGCGACACGAGACCGGACAGCTTCGAGTGGTTGATCGAGTACGCGTAACTGCTCGATCCGAGCGGGAATCAGACCGAGGATGGCTTTTAAGAAAGTGGATTTACCGGCACCATTCGGTCCGATGATACCAATCAGCGAAGCGACCGGAAGACGGACGGATACATCGGCGAGTGCATGTGTATCAAAATAGGAGACCGTGAGACGGTTAACATCAAGGGCGTACATGAATGCTCACTCCTTTGGTTTTGTGGTGTAGAGAAGGAAAGTTTCCTTATGGCAAAAAACAGCTTAAAATTTTTTGATCATTCATTACTAGAGAAAGATTCGGTCTGCTAATAATGTTTCCTTAAGGCAAACTTTAAAGCCGTAAGAAACAGTTGTCAACTGTTTTTCGATATCGATCGCGAATCAACTCGTGCTAAGATGAAAAGGCAGAATCGTATGGGGGTGAGGAGATTGCGTCAGACAGCAGAACAACAATGGAAGTGGCTATTGCTCGATGCGCTTGCGAAGGAAAAGCGAGAGCAAGCACAGCAAGTCATCGAAGAAGTCTATCCGTATGACATCGCGCAAGTATATGAAGAATTAGGAGAAGACGATCAGGCACGACTCCTCGATTATCTCGATCACGAACGATTGGCAGATGTGCTTGAGGAGCTCGAAGGAGAGCAACGTCTTGCCGTCTTGCGTCGTTTAGACGTCGAGCGCGCCGGGCATGTCCTCGATTTAATGGAAAACGATGATGTCGCGGATTTACTGGAGGAACTGGGACCAGAAGAAACTGACCGTTTGCTTGGTAGCATGCGGACAGACGAGGCACTGATCGTCCGCAATCTCTTGACGTATCCACCGGAGACGGCAGGGCGTTTGATGACGAACCGGTTCATCTGGGTGGGAGAGGATTTCACGGTCGGTGAGACGGTCGAGAAGATGCGTGACTACATCGAATACTCGGAGACGATCAATTACGTGTACGTCGTCAATCAACTCAGTGAACTCGTCGGTGTCATCTCATACCGGGACGTCATCTTAGCTGAAAATACGGAACGAATCAGCGATGTCATGGAGACGAAGGTGATTCGGGTCGCAGCAGAGACCGATCAGGAAGAGGTCGCGCAATTGTTCGAACGCTACGATCTCGTTTCGCTACCGGTCGTCGAAGGCGATGTTCTCGTCGGATTGATCACGGTCGATGATGCACTCGATGTCTTACGGGAAGAAGCGAATGAAGACATCGAGAAACTCTCAGCATCCGGTAAATCAATTGATTTCGAGACGAAGCCGTGGATTGCTGCAACCCGGCGCTTGCCATGGCTCGTCTTGTTACTGTTCATCGGGCTCGTCTCCGGATCGATCATCAGTCAGTTCGAAGAGACGCTTTCAAAAGTTGTCGCGCTCGCCTTTTTCATGCCAATGATTGCTGGGATGACCGGAAATACCGGTACCCAATCGCTCGCGGTCGTCGTCCGTGGATTGATCACGCGTGAAGTCGATAAGCGGGTCGCGACGCGATTAATCCTACGAGAACTTTGGGTTGGTTTGATCATTGGTGTCATTTGTGGCGTCTTGATTGCTATCATTGCGTACGTCTGGCAAGGAAGTGCCGTCTTAGGTCTTGTCGTCGGCAGCTCACTCGTCATCACGCTGATTTTTGGAACACTGGCTGGAACGATCATTCCGCTCATCTTACATCGCTTAAAGATCGACCCGGCGATTGCGTCCGGACCGCTGATCACGACGTTAAACGATATCTTGTCGCTCCTCGTCTACTTCGGGATCGCGACCGCGTTCATCAGTCGCTTGATGTAAAAAAACCGAACCGATTCGCCTTCTCTTCAAGAGAAAGGGAATTGGTTCGGTTTTTTTTATGCATTCTCATGCGTCGTGCGAATCCAGACCGCCAGTGGACCGACGTCGTCAAAGCCTGCTTCGAGCGCCGTGATCAGGTGATCACCGTATTCGTATCCGACGAGCGGTTGACCGGGGAAGTGTGCGGAGCACAAGCGTGCGATATCATCCCATAAGCGTTCATCAAGATAGTCGGAACTAACGTACATCAATCCGGTCGTCGTTTGGTTCGAGTAGGCGATGCAACTTGCCTGTTGTGCTTCGCAATAGAAAAAGCGGACGTCCGGATGTTGCCATAACGATTCCGGTAACTCCGGTGTCGCTTGGATTGCTTGGAAGCGAGCAAACTGCGTGGCATCCGTGACGACAGACCAATCGACGGGAAGAGCGCGACGATCGAGTATGGCGGGACGGGTCATCCATTCCGCTGTGAACAGGTGACTGAGACCAGCGCTTGAGAAATCATAGCTCGCCGTACAGTCCTTGATGCTGTACACGTCGGTTGCATTAATTCGCTGATGAGGAAGGCGAACCATCAGTTCCGGATAATAACTTGGAACGCTTCCTTTAGCGAGCCAGGTCGATTCGGTTTCTGTCACCTGGCATCCGACTTGTTCACAAACAAGGCGACACCAATCGAAATTGTTTTGGATGGCAGATTGACGCATATTTGATTCCCCCTTAATCCTCTTCCGGTTGTTTAATCAAAACGTATGACAAGGTAGCAATTAACGTCAAGAACAACCCGCAGCCGATCGTGATATACGCCATCGTGAAGACCTTACCGAGCGTCGTCGTCGGGATGAATGTCGGATGCCCGACCGTACTCAGTGTCGTGATGCAAAAGTAAAGCGCATCGATGACCGAAAGGTTTTCTTCCGTACTATAGAAGATCGTCCCAGAGACGATTGTCAACAAACAAAGAATCAGTAGTCCGCGGAAGTAAGACAAGTGAAAGGCGCGGCGCAATCCCTTGAACAGGCGTGAAAAAATCGTCAGTACAGATATCATCGAATCTCTCCTTTAAGATCGGTGCGTCAAGTCCATCGTATCATGAATAAGATAATCATTCTTTCCGGCATGTTTGACACCATCTATCACCTGATCAACCTGTAAGTTCAAGCGAAGAGGCATTTTTCTTGAATGGAGGAAGAACATCCCATAAGTAAGCGAACGTGAATAAGCTAAGCAGTTAGTGTTGCGGATGTGATGGAGTGCGTAAAAATATATCAATCGACATATAGAACATGATGAAGGTCGGAATCAGATAGACGATCGTAAAAAGAAACAAGGATGGCATGCGTTCCGCTCTTCGAGATGATTTTTAGATAGATAGTCTCAGTATAGTGGGCGCAGATTGCTTAGGCGGATTGAAATTTTAAAAAAGGGGAATCAGTCGAGATTCAATGTCAGCCGTCGTATTTTAGCGACACCTTCGAGTCCTGACGGATCATGATGCGTCTTATGGGCGACGAAATGTTCATCGGCTTCCGTCGTCCGGATTCGTAACGGACGTTCGTCGCGGTGGACGACCTCGAAGATCACCTCAGCCAGAGCTTCTGCCGATTGGCGGTCGGCATGCCGCGTTCGGTACGTCTGCAAATAAGCCGTGATGATCGGTTTGAAGTCGTCTTCGTGTAAGCCACCCGTCCGTTCGAGTTGATCGAGAACATTTGCGGTAAAGTTCGTCTCGACGGCGGCTGGTTCAATCAGGGTGACGTCGATGTTGAAGTACGGTTTATAGTAGGTCGCAAGACTTTCGAACAGTCCTTCAATCGCAAACTTACTGGCACAATACAGTTCATTCATCGGTTGACCGACGAGACCACTGACGCTTGAAGTCGCGAGTAAGTGACTACCTTCCGGTGCTTGTTTGAGTAAGGGGAGGCAGGCTTCAATCGTTCGGATGACACCGAAGACATTCGTTTCGAAGAGTTGCTTGATTTCATAACTTGTCGCTTGACCGAGTGCGCGCAGTAAACCATGACCGGCGTTGCAGAGTACAACGTCTAGGTGATCGACCTCTTGTTCGATTTGCCGGATGGCTGCCTTCACGCTTGTTTCATCTGTGACATCGAGCGACAAGAAGGTGAGCGTCGGTAACGACACAGTCATCTCACCCGGACTCCGAACACCAGCGTAGACAGACCAGCCGGTTTCCGCAAACCGCTGCGCCGTCGCCAGACCGATACCGGAAGAAGCACCCGTGATCAATATCGTTTGCATATCAATTCCTCCGTTCTGAAAGTAGTTGTCTTCTATTATTTACCCGAATTATCGTCGAATTATTTGCAATAAAATTGCATATAGTAATGAAAAAACTTAATATAAAGAAAAAAGGAGGTAGGAATCGATGGGGCAAATCGAACGGTTGCAACAGATGCGGGAATGGATCAAGACGAGTCCTGAAATTTCGCTGGATCAACTGATGCAGGAGTATCAGATTTCACGAGATACCGCACGTCGTGACGTCATCGTCCTCGAACAAGAAGGGGAGATCATTCGTGTTAAGAATGGATTAGTCCGTGCTGGTGGGACGCTTGCATATGAACAGCGGACAGAGAAACCGGAAAAACGGCGGATCGGACAGCGCGCGGCGCGTCACGTCCAAGCGAATGATCGCTTATTGCTCGACGCTGCAACGACGGTATCTGAGATGGCACGGGCACTTCCACCGTATTCACTACAGGTCATCACGAACTCACTCGATATCGCCGATCACGTCGGAGCGCGGAGGGATATTGAGCTGTACGTTACGGGAGGACGTTTTGACCGGCATGCACGGAGCTTGAGTGGAATCAAGACGGCAGACGACATCCTGAATTATCAAGTCGATTGTGTTTTTCTTGGAGCATGTGGGTTGACGGAAGAAGGACTTTTTGCGGAACAACTCGAAGAAGCGGTCGTAAAGAAAGCGATGATTCGAAGTGCGACCCGTGTCATCGTCCTCGCAGACCATACGAAGTTCAATAAACGCTTTTTGCATAAGGTCTGCGATTGGGAGCAAATCGATGTGCTCGTCACCGATCAAGTACCAGATGCAACGTGGCAAGAACGACTAGATCATTATCATGTCGATCTCGACGTGACAGAGGAGGAAACAACATGAACCCGATTCAAACGACGCTCGTCGGATTCGGTTTTTCAGCGGTGACGTTTCACGTTCCGTTCTTACAGGCATTACCGGCATTTGAAGTGACGCAAGTCGTCTCGAGTCGACCGGAGCAGGTGGCACAACATTTCAGTGAGGCGACAGTCGTCGCGACACTCGCTGAAGCTTTGCAAGATGAGAATACGGAACTTGTCGTCATCACGACACCAACGGCACTGCATTTCGAAATGGCAAAACAAGCGATCGAAGCAAAAAAGCACGTCTTACTCGAAAAGCCGGCCGTCGTGACGATCGAAGAAGCACTGGCGCTGCAAACGTTAGCAAAACAACACGGGGTGCAGGTCGCCGTCTATCAAAACCGTCGCTTTGACGGAGACTTCCTGACACTTGAACAATTGATGGAGATGAACGAAATTGGGGACTGGCAAGTCATTGAGTCACGCTTTGATCGCTATCGCCCGGTTGTTCGGGAGCGCTGGCGGGAACAAGCGGGTGATGGTGCCGGCATCCTGTTTGATCTCGGCTCACACTTACTCGATCAAGCACTTGCCTTGTTTGGAGAACCGGATGCTCTGACGGGCGATGTTTACCTGCAACGTGACGGTGCTGTTGTCGATGACGGTTTCCATGTCACGCTACATTACGGTACGCGACGTGTCATTCTTCGCTCGGCATCCTTCATCCAAGGACCAGCACCGCGTTTTGAGTTCCATGCGACACGCGGCAGTTACATCAAATACGGAATGGATCCACAAGAAGGACGGCTTGCGAAAGGTTATGCTGTCGATGGACAGCTCGGCGAAGATGAAGTGGACTCCTATGGCTATCTCCAGATCGCCGATCAGCCAGTTGAGCGCCTCGCGACACTTCCAGGCAGTTATGCGACGTTTTACGAACAGTTGGCGGAAGGACTTCGCGGTGGACGGGTACCTGTCGATTTACGCGACGCTGAAAAAACAATGCGCTTGATTGAAGCAGTGCGCATCAGCAGTGATGAAGGGCGACGCCTCTTACGAAAGGAATGGGATGCATGGAAGAATTGAAAGTGCTGCTTGCGGAAGAGGAAGAACTCGTTCTGACGTCACTGACGAATACGGAAGCGATCGGGATGGGACATGAGTTGATCGGACGGGCGATGAAGAAAAACTTGTCGATTGCCGTTGAAATCAAACGGAATGGGCAGCGTTTATATTACGCGGCGCTCGATGGTACGGCACCGGATCAAGAAGAGTGGATTCGCCGGAAATCGAACGTCGTCTTGCGACATGGCTATAGCTCGCTGTACATGCGTCGGTATAATGAGAGCAAACATCGCTCGTATCATACGATGTATGCTGTTTCTCCAGCCGATTATGTCGATGCCGGTGGGTCGTTCCCGATCCGGATCGAAGGAGTCGGTGTCGTTGGTACGATCACCGTTTCCGGTCTATCGCAGGAAGCAGACCATCGTCTTGCGACGGAAGCGTTGCGTTTACTTAAGAGACAACAGCTGGAACAGTGATATAGATTCATTCGATGTTCCATTCGCTTTCCTTGGGCGAGACACAAACTGGTCTCGGCTGCCAAAGACAGCCGATCCGGGTCTTGTGTGTCTCTGATGAATCGTGCTTTTTTCTGTAAGAGTCGTGTGGAAGTCGGAAAGAACGAGAGGTCATATGAAACAATGAGTAAAAGATTCATACTTAAATCAAAACAGCATCTAAGTGGTGGTATTATCAAAATTGTCGTAGATACGGAAACAGGTGTAAATTACTTAATGACAAGTGGGATTGGCTTGAACGGAATGACACCGTTGTTAGACAAGGACGGTAAAGTCGTTATTGATAAGCCAATCGACTGAAAAAAGTGCAATTTTTTCTAGTATAAGTATCGCATCTACGAGGTCTCACTTATTCTGCTTTTCCTGAAGGAGTCTTCGTCTTGCACGTTCAACAACGAATCGTTCGACACGAAAAAACCGAAATGTTGAAGTAAATTCACTTCAGCATTTCGGTTTTTTCTGTTTCCTTGATGAATTCCGAGAAGTGGTAGGACTCCGTTGTTCACACGATTGCTACAGGAAAAAAGCGCGTGAACAAATCGTGAGGACAATCGTCACGATGCAATTGAATCAGATGAAGCCGACACGTCTTTGCGTGTGTTCCCGCGATAGACGAAGTAAAGCGCAGCAAGCATCGCAAGCAAACCAAGCAGACGTTTTCCGTCGAGCGGGACGACGACGCCACCGAACGCACCGATGTGGTCGATGACCATACCTGCTGCGAGTTGACCGATGACGGTCGCGATACTAGCTGCCGTGACACCAATCTGCGGAACGGCAAGAATCGTCAGGAATAGATAACTGACGCCGAACAGGACAGCACTTAGTTGCCAACGAGGTGCTTCAAGCAAAAGCAAGACGTTTCCTTGTCCGAAGAAGAGGATGGCTAAAGCGAGAATCAGCATCCCCGTGAAGAAGGTCAGAAACGTACTTTCAAGGGCACCAGCCTTTTGACTGAAGGCACCGTTGATGGACAACTGTGCGCTCAGCATGACGCCACCGAGTAATGTAAAACCAAGTAATAAAATATTCACGAGCGAACCTCCTTAAAAGATAAGAAATAGGGCGACGAGCATCAGAGCAGAAGCCATTAGCTTGTCGCGATTGATCGGACGTTTCGGACTACCAAGCCAACCGTTATGTTCGATGACCATACTAGCGACCATTTGACCGAGAATGACACTGATCATGGCGAGACCGACACCGACGAGCGGGATGCTGATGATCAGGATCGTCAAGTAGATGCTACCGAGTAGACCACCGAGCAAGGTCCATTTCGGTGCGCGGAATGTATAGCCGAGTGAACCCCTTCCGAAGAAGAGGACGATCAATCCGATGATGATCGTACCGGCGAAGAAATTATAAAAGCTACTTTCGAGTTTTCCGACGAAGTTCCCGAGCTCACCATAGATTGCTCCTTCGACACTTAAAGCGATACCCGCAAGTAACGCGAGTGCGTAATACACGATTTTCAACAGAATTCATCCTTTCACGAATCTAAATATCGAGAAATGTCGATATGTAAGGCGAGGAGAACGGATCAAAGTTCTCCTTTGAGGTACGCTGCAAGCTCCTGGATTTTTTCTTCATTTCGCCGGTAATACGTCCATTTGCCGTGACGTTCGGATTCGAGCAATCCGACTTTTTGCAACATCGTAAGATATTGGGAGACGGTCGATTGAGATAAGTTCGCCTTCTCTTGGATATCTCCGACGCAAATGCCTCCCTTGTCCGACAAATTCGTCGCGAGATGGGCCGTCGGCTTATTGAAATGAGTCTCGGGATCCTTGAGCCAGCGTAAGATATCAAGACGTACCTCGTTCGATAATGCCTTGAATAGATCCACTTGATTTGTCATACGCTTAAACTAATCGATGATTCTCGATATGTCAATTCAAGACACTTATGGTTGAACGAATGCATGCTTGAGAAGGCGATGTGTCACTTTAGTTGCTGTATACGGCTCAAAACCGAATCGTTCATAAAAGGTACTGGCATCGTCCGTATAGAGCCAGAGCTCGGAATACGTCAAAAGTGCTTCCGGGATGATTTTCTCAAGTAGTTGCGTACCAACACCGTGGTGTCGTATTTCTGGTAAGACATAGACATGACGAATCCGACCGACGTCGTTCGTGCCGGTTTGTTTCATATACCCCCCGCACGCGATGACGTGTCCGGAAAGAGATAAAGCGACGAACAATGCCTCACCATCCTCTTGGAACGTTTCATTTCGCCGTTCGCGTAGCATCCGTTCGATGAAGGGATAGCCTTCCTGTGTACTCTTTGATAAGATTGGTAACCAGTTGAAGGCATCAAAATCGTTGACCCGTTCGATTGTCATCTCCATCTGTCATTCCTCCTTCTTCTCTCTTGGATATTCCTTTTTCGGGAGCGGGAAAAACACGAATCGAGAATCAATTCGAGCTTTTTTTTAATAGAGACTGGATTTTTAAAAGCTGTTTTGCGTATAATGAGAAGTAATGGATTGAACGCAAATGAAAGGAAGTGGCCGTCACAATGAGCCTCAGCCGTTTAAGTAAAGAAGAGATTACTGATCTTTCGCTGATCGAATTCGTCAATGAAATGTTGCAAGAAGCTGGCGAACAGCCAATCACGTTCGATGACATCACGTCAGAAATCGAAAAGTACCATACGTTTACAGATGAAGAAGACAAGTTCGAGAAACTTGCTCAACTCTATACAGACATGAACATCGACGGAAACTTCGTCAACGTCGGAGCGAACCGTTGGTCACTCCGCGCTTGGTATCCGTTTGATAAGTCGGATGAGGATCTCGTCATCGAAGCGCGTCAACGTGGAGAACTCGATGAGTTTGAAGAAGAGTTCAACTATGATGCAGAAGAAGATGAGTTCGAGACGATCGAAGACGATCTCGATACATTCGCGAAGACAGCGGACTATGATTCAGCTGACGACAGCGAAGACGATGATACGTTCAAAAAAGTCGCAGCCATCGATGATCTCGATGACGATCTCGACGAAGAAGACTTAGAAGACTTCGAAGAAGAAGAGGAAGTCTAAGCACGATCAACTACAACTGTACAGCTGCTATTTCCCTATAGAAATGGCAGTTTTTTCGTTGACGGCTGACGAACGAGCGCGAAATTTTTTCTCTGAAAAATTAGGCTTGACGAAGTTTTCCGAATGACGTAAGTTAGTCATGGGCTTCTTTAAGCAACGTGCTTATTTCAGCAAAAGTGTCTCCTAATTATGGGGGCACTTTTGCTTTTTTGTTTTTACCACCTCTGTTTTGTTGAGATGTGAATTAGAGAAGGGAGCAATATTTAACATGACAAAGTATATTTTCGTAACAGGTGGCGTCGTATCGTCACTCGGTAAAGGGATCACCGCTGCATCGCTCGCTCGTCTCTTGAAAAACCGTGGTCTTAACGTCACGATCCAAAAATTTGACCCATACATCAACATCGACCCGGGTACAATGAGCCCTTACCAACACGGGGAAGTTTTCGTCACAGATGATGGCGCAGAGACGGACCTTGACCTTGGTCACTACGAGCGCTTCATCGACATCAACTTGAGCCAGAACGCGAACGTCACGTCTGGACGTATCTATTCGACGATCCTCAAGAAGGAACGCCGTGGCGACTACAACGGTGGAACGGTTCAAGTCATTCCGCACATCACGAACGAAATCAAAGACCGTGTCTTCCGTGCTGGAAAAGAAACGGGCGCAGACGTCGTCATCACGGAGATTGGTGGAACAGTAGGGGATATTGAGTCGCTTCCGTTCATCGAAGCTATTCGCCAAGTGAAAAACGATATCGGAAAAGAAAACGTCATGTACGTCCACTGTACGCTTGTTCCGTATCTTGCAGCAGCAGGTGAGCTCAAGACGAAACCGACACAACACAGTGTCAAAGAACTCCGTAGCTATGGTATCCAGCCAGACATCATCGTCTTACGTGCAGAGCACCCAGTCCCACAAGAGATGAAAGATAAAATCGCTCTCTTCTGTGACACACGTCCGGAAGCAGTCATCGAAGCACAAGATGCATCGACGCTCTACGAAGTACCGCTCAACTTGCAACGTCAAGGCATGGACCAACTCGTCTGTGACTACTTCAAGTTCGACACACCAGTTGCTGACATGACGGCTTGGAAACAACTCGTCCACACAGTGACGCACCTCGAGAAGACGACGAAGATTGCACTCGTCGGGAAATACGTCGAATTGCGTGATGCGTACATCTCAGTTGCAGAAGCACTGAAACACGCTGGATTCGCCTTCAACAGTGATATCGAAATCGACTGGATCAACGCAGAAGACGTGACGCGCGAAAACGTCAACGAATTGCTCGGTTCAGCAGACGGAATCCTCGTTCCGGGTGGATTTGGAGAACGCGGAATCGAAGGGAAAATCGAAGCGACACGTTTTGCACGTGAAAACAACGTACCGTTCTTCGGTATCTGTCTCGGTATGCAACTCGCGACAGTTGAATTCGCACGTAACGTCCTCAATCTTGAAGGCGCACACTCAGCGGAAATCGACCCAGCGACACCATACCCGATCATTGACTTGTTGCCGGAACAAAAAGACATCGAGGATCTCGGTGGTACACTCCGTCTCGGACTTTACCCATGTAAACTCGAAGATGGAACGAAAGCACGTGCCGCGTATTCAAGCGAGCTCGTCTACGAACGTCACCGTCACCGTTATGAGTTCGGTAACGAATTCCGTGAGCAGTTCGAAGCAAACGGCATGGTCTTCTCAGGTACGAGCCCAGACGGTCGTCTCGTTGAGATCATCGAGATTCCAGAACACAAATGGTTCGTCGCGTGTCAGTTCCACCCAGAATTGATCTCACGTCCAGAACGTCCACAAGCACTCTTCCATGACTTCATCCAAGCTTCACTTGGTGAATGAAAGGAAAGATAATCAAAGACGCGGTAACCTTCAGCATCATTGAAGGTCACCGCGTCTTTTTTTGATTGATTAAATTAAGAACTACATATTATAGAAGAAAAACGTCAATTCCACTCTTCTGTCATCTCTTGTAGTTGCGTCAAGATATGTGTCAAGAGGAACGCGCAAAGGGCAAGACTCGGCAGTCCGTGACGTGAACCGTCCTCTGCCGGAAGCAATCCTTTATTAAACTTCAATGCGAGCGGTGCAATCGAACGCTCGAGCGTTTCTGTCACGTCACTGAGTGTGACGATCGCATAAGGCGTATGCCATGCGTCATAGCGGGCAAGAGAAGCGAGAAGGTCGGAGCGTTCCGTATCTGGCGTAAAGATTAAGACGCGATCGACAGCGTGCAGTGTCTTTCGATCCTTGATTTTCGTAACCCGTTTCATCTGATCCGGACCTTCTGAGAGCATTGGATAGAGTCCTTCACATTCACCGTAAGCGTCGACATAGACCGTACCTTCCCCGACGAGCGCCTGTGCGAGCAGACGGACGACATCGAATAGTTCGTCTTCCTGTTTTGCGAGTGTTTGCAATTTTCCGTTGAATTGTGTAGCTAAGATTTTCATCAATTTTCTTCATCCTTTCTATGTTTCTCTCAAGGACAGTATAAAGTAAGTTTTGCTTTAGTGTAGAATGGAAATAACTAGAGGGGGAGTGGCAGAGATGAAAGGCAGATTGTTGATCGTCGAGGATGAGCCGGGAATCCGGAATTTGCTTGCACAGTTGTTCCGGGCAGAAGGGTATGAAACGGACGTCGCCGTCGATGGAGAGGAAGCGATCGTCTACTTACAAGGAGCGGCATATGATTTGCTGTTGATGGATGTCAACATGCCGGGGCGGACCGGGATCGAGGTTTTACGTCATCAGGACCGGATCGGACGACGTGTCCGGACGATTTTAATGACGGCACTCGGTGAAAAAGAAGCGATGGAAGAAGCGAAACGATTAGGGGTCGTCGCCTTCTTCGGGAAGCCATTTGACATCTTCGAATTAAAAAAAGAAGTGACTGTGCAAATTTCTCACGATGTAAGCGGTTAATCCTTCACGTCGCCGTCACAAACCAAAAAACCAAGCGAAATGCTGTACGTTCCGATGAATCAGTATGTTATAATCAGTCTGAAATTGCACGAGTTCGTGTAAGCAGCGATCAAAACAGAGGAGGATGTCATTATGCCATTAGTATCTATGACAGACATGTTAAACAAAGCTCTCGAAGGTAAGTATGCAGTAGGTCAATTCAACATCAACAACCTCGAGTGGACACAAGCGATTCTCGGTGCGGCTCAAGAAGAGCAGTCACCAGTTATCCTTGGAGTATCTGAAGGTGCAGCACGCCACATGGGCGGATTCTACACTGTCGTGAAAATGGTTGAAGGTCTCGTACACGACATGAAAATAACAGTTCCAGTCGCAATCCACCTCGACCACGGTTCGAGCGTTGAAAAATGTAAAGAAGCGATCGACGCTGGATTTACATCTGTCATGATCGATGATTCGCACAGCCCGATCGACACAAACATCGAAACAACAAAAGCAGTCGTTGAATACGCTCACGCTAAAGGCGTTTCAGTAGAAGCGGAAGTTGGTACAGTTGGTGGACAAGAAGACGACGTCATCGGTGATGTCATGTACGCGAAACTTGACGAGTGTGTACGCATCGTCAAAGAAACAGGAATCGACACGCTTGCGCCTGCACTCGGTTCTGTTCACGGACCATACAAAGGTGAACCAAACCTCGGATTCAAAGAGATGGAAGAAATCCGTGACGCTACAAACCTCCCACTCGTTCTTCACGGTGGAACTGGAATTCCGACACACGATATCGAAAAAGCGATCTCACTCGGAACTTCAAAAATCAACGTTAACACAGAGAACCAAATCTCATTCGCGAAAGTCGTTCGTGAAGTGTTAGCTGAGAAACCAGAAGCATATGACCCACGCGTATTCATCGCACCAGGTCGTGAAGCAATCAAACAAACTGTCATCGGTAAGATGCGTGAGTTCGGTTCAAGCAACAAAGCTTAATCGACTCCTCTTTAAAGTGCGGTAGACTTCGGTCTACCGTGCTTTTTTCATATCATATGAACGTGTATTCGATGGAAAATAGTAGGACTTCTCGTGAAAAAAACCTATAATAGAGTCGTAAGCGATTTCAAGGGATGAAAGGGGAACGAGAAAGATGAGATTTTTCATTGACACAGCAAACGTAGAGGACATCAAGAAAGCACATAAAATGGGGATTTTAGATGGTGTCACGACGAATCCATCGCTCGTCGCTAAGGAGGGCGTCGATTTCCATACAAGACTTCGTGAAATCTGTGAAATCGTCGGAGATGTCTCTGTCAGCGCTGAAGTCATCGCGCTTGATGCAGAAGGAATGATTCGCGAAGGGAAGGAACTTGCCCAGATCGCACCGAACATTACGGTTAAGGTTCCGATGACTCCGGCCGGACTCGAAGCGGTCGCAGCACTTTCAAAAGAGAAGATCACGACGAACGTCACATTGATCTTCAATCCGAACCAAGCATTACTCGCAGCCCGTGCTGGTGCGACATACGTATCACCATTCCTCGGTCGTCTAGATGACATCGGTCAAGATGGAATGGGGCTCGTCGAGACGATTGCTCAAATTTTCGTCGTACATGATATTCCGACACAAATCATTGCGGCATCGGTCCGGAATCCGGTTCACGTGACGAATGCTGCTCTTGCGGGCGCAGACATCGCGACGATTCCATTCTCGGTCATCGAGTCACTCACACACCACCCACTCACGACGCAAGGAATTGAAAAGTTCCTCGCGGACTGGGAAAAAACGCAGCAATAATCGTAGCGAAGAGAAAGGTTGATGGAACGTGGACATTTTGCATATCGTAGGGCAACAACGCCTAGAAGGAACCGTATCAATCAGTGGTTCGAAGCAAAGCGCCATTCCGTGTCTTGCTGCAGCTCTACTGACGGATCAGACGGTCGTTCTAGAAGGCGTGCCGGAAATTGGCGACGTCGCGACAATGATCGAGATTTTAGAGACGCTCGGCACGGTCGTGACACGTCAAGGCGATATGGTGACGATTGATCCAAGTCGGGTTGAATCGATGCCGTTAACTGGTGCGGAGACGCGCAAGTTACGCGGATCGATCTACCTCATGAGCGTTCTGGCGGCCAGATTCAAACAAGGAGTCGTCGGTCTGCCGGGGGGTTATGACATCGGACCACGACCGATTGATTTACACATCAAAGCACTGGAGCGTCTCGGTGTTTCCGTACGTAACGAGCAGGGCGTCCATTACATGCGCGTCGACCGTCTCGTCGGAAACCGAATCTATCTCGATCTTCCGTCATTCGGAGCGACGATCAGTGCTTTACTCGTCGCTGTCTTCGCTGAAGGAACGACTGTCATCGAAAACGCTGCCTATGATCCAGAAGTCATCGACGTCAGTACGATGCTGACGAACATGGGAGCAAATGTCAAAGGGGCAGGAACGGATGAGATTCGAATCAAAGGTGTCTCACGCCTGAGTGGTTGCCGGCATACCTTGATTCCAGACCGGATGGAAGCAGGAACGTTTTTGACGATGGGCGCGGCACTTGGGCGCGTCACCGTCGATAACGTCATTCCGCTCCATCTCGAGAGCGTTATCCAAAAACTCGAGCGGTATGGTGCGTTGATCGAAGTAACAGATGATTCCGTCACGGCGACATTTCATGAGGCGAAGCCGGTCGATATTCGTGTCTTCCACTACGGTGGATTCCCAAGCGATCTACAACCTGTCATCTCGGCAGCGTTGTTGCAAGCGAAAGGAGCGAGTATCGTTGTCGATAAGTTGTACCCGCAACGTTTCCGACATGTACAGGAGTTGCGGCGCTTAAACGCCCGAATCACGCATGAAGACGCTTCGATCATCATTCGTGGTGGCGAATCCTTACTCGGTACGGAAATCGAGGCACCAGATCCACGCGGTGGCGCAGCACTTGTCTTGGCGGGACTTCTCGCTTCAGGGGAGACGACATTGCACCACGCGGAAGTGCTTGACCAGAGTTACGAACGATTTGATCAGAAGTTGAAGGAACTAGGCGCCCTCGTATGGCGTGAAACGATTTGACCGATTTGTAACAAGGGAGAGGGGACATACACATGGAGAGAAGTCTATCAATGGAACTTGTACGCGTCACGGAGGCGGCAGCACTTGCCTCTGCACGCTGGATGGGAAAAGGATTGAAGAATGAAGCGGATGATGCGGCAACAAGCGCGATGCGTGATGTCTTCGATACGATTCCGATGAAAGGAACCGTCGTCATCGGGGAAGGCGAGATGGATGAAGCACCGATGCTTTACATTGGAGAAAAGCTAGGAAATGGGTATGGACCACGACTTGACGTCGCTGTCGATCCGCTCGAAGGAACGAATATCGTCGCAAAAGGAACATGGGGCGCACTTGCTGTCCTCGCTGTTGCAGATGCGGGAGATTTACTCCATGCACCGGACATGTACATGGATAAGATTGCAGTTGGTCCGGAAGCAGCAGGACACATCAGTCTGGATGCGACGATTGAAGAAAACATCGCAGCAGTCGCAAAAGCGAAGAACAAGGAAATCGAAGACGTCGTCGTCTCGATCCTTGATCGCGAACGTCATGAAGAAATCATTCAACGGATTCGGGCAACAGGGGCACGGATTCGCTTGATTGGTGACGGTGACGTTGCTGGTGCGATCAATACGGCGTTCCCGCATACAGGGATTGATATCTTGCTTGGTTCAGGTGGCGCACCGGAAGGCGTTCTTGCTGCCGTTGCCTTAAAGTGTCTCGGTGGAGAGCTCCAAGGGCGCTTGTTACCAGCAGACGATGCCGAGATTGAACGTTGTAAGAAGATGGGCATCGAAGATCCATCGAAGATTCTCATGATGGACGATCTCGTCGCAGGAGACGACTGTATCTTTGCTGCGACAGGGGTCACGGACAGTGAGTTGATGAAAGGTGTCCAGTTCACGGCACAAGGCGGTCAGACACACTCTGTCGTCATGCGTGCGAAATCAGGAACGGTTCGTTTCGTTGAAGGCATTCACTCGTTTAAGAAAAAACCGAAGCTTGTCATTAAGTAAAAGAGAAGGACTCATACGTGAGGACTTGATCGATAAAAAAAGAGGCTGACTCAAAAAAAGAATGACGCGTCTTTTCACGCCCTTTCCTCAGGCGAGACACAAGCCAGTTTTCCTGCTTCATTCAAGCAGGAAATCGGGTCTTGTTTGTCTCTGACAGCGCATAATGCGCTTTTTCCTGTAGGAGTGGCGCGAAACGCGTCATTCTTTTTGTTAAAAGATAAGGGTGGCAGATCATCATTCTGCCACCCTTATCTTTGTAGAGACTGACTTTTGAGTCAGCTCCTTTTTGCTATGTTTCTAGGAATCAAGACGTTCATCCTCAATTCCTAGAGGAAAAGGAAATGTGCTAACGTTTCCGTCAGGATAAGGTAAGGCCCGGCATCTCGCAAATTTATGCGGAATGCTGCGGCTTAGACCCCACCTGAGGAAAGTGAAGATATAAACGTTTGCCGCTTCGTTAATTCGTATGGGAAGATTGCAGCACCTCCGAATCGCTCGACATGAAACTTCGTTTTGAAGAGCATTGCCTCACGTTTGACGAGCAGGACGTGATCTCCTGATCGTGCATGAAGATAAGCGAATTCACGACTAAGACCTCTTGAAGCACCTATGATGAAGACATGTATCCTATTTCCTTCTTATGAATTGAATAAGATGAAAAAAAGCGATCGAGCCAATGCTCAACCGCTTTGAGATGATGAATTATAGGTAAGATCCGGCGCCGACAAGGCGTGAACCCCAGTACCCTGATTTGAAGCTTGAGTATTTAACGCCACCTGTTTCTGAGTTAACCATGCTTGACTTGCTTGTTGCGATCCCGACGTGTTGAATGCCGCTACCATGTGAGAAGAAGACAAGATCTCCTGGTTGTACGCTTGAAACGCGGACTTTCTTAGAAGAAGAATATTGTGAAGAAGACGTACGTGGCAATGTTTTACCAGCCGCTTTCTTGTAAACGTAGCTTGTGAAACCAGAGCAGTCGAATCCACGAGTCGTTGTTCCGCCCCATACGTATGGTGTACCTTTATGTTTTGCTGCTTCGTTCAGGATTTTCGTCCGTTTAGAAGATGTGCTTGTTGATTTTTTAGCGCTTGAAGATGATTTGTATGTCTTTGTGTATTGTGAGAAGACATAACGTGTTTTACCGCCGTATGAGATTTTTGTCCAGCTGCCTGATTTGCCTTTGTATGTAAAGACTTGACCAGCGTTGACTTTCCCGACGATGCTTGCTTTCGTAGAAGGAGCTGTCCGAACACGAAGACCGTTGTCCGTGATCTTGACTTTCGTGACTGTTGCTGCTTCAACTTTACCTGTACCCACTGATGTAAAACCTGAAACCACTAAGGCTGCTGTCGCGATCGATGCTAGAAAACGTTTCATGTTAAGAATTCCTCCGTTTTAATGTAGTGTGTTGCGTCCGTAAGTTATATGATGAAATCATTAAGTGTGTAATTAAGCAGTGAACCTTACAACTGTGTAAGAATTTTGTCTGCAGGAATATCTTAGCATGTGCGCCCTTAAAAACGTTTTTTCAGTTAGAAGACAAAATAGATGCTTTTGTAACATAACTGAAATAATATCCTTGAATATTACAAAGTAAGAAACGCAAAGGATTGTTGACGACGAATTTAAAAAAATATGATACCTTTAGTTCACGAAAGAAATTACATACCTCCTGATGTATGTATGGAAGTATGCTGAATGCAGTTGAATTTATAAAGAATAGGTGAAAAACATGCCAACAACTGATAAAAAAGATAAACCTGAACGTTCCTATACTTTGGCTCAATTGAGCCAGCTGACATTAAAAGAATTATATGAAATCGCAAAGACGAAGAATGTCCCGCAATATCGGGAAGCCCGTAAGCGTGAGTTGATGTTCAAGATTCTAAAAGCACAGGCGGAATCAACAGGTCTTTATTTCCTCGAAGGGGTACTTGAAGTCATCCCTGGTAATCCACAAATGCAAAACGATGGTGGCTTCGGCTTCCTTCGCCCTATCAATTATTCCCAATCCTCTGAAGATATCTATATCGCCGCTTCTCAAATCCGACGCTTCAATCTACGTAATGGTGATGTCGTCACAGGTAAAGTACGCCCACCGAAGGAAAACGAACGTTTCCAAGGGTTACTTAGTGTGGAAGCCGTCAACGGCGAAGCACCGGATACAGCGCGTAACCGTTTGTTCTTCCCGGCGCTGACACCGATCTATCCGGATCGTTTAATGCGTCTTGAGACAGAGCCGCGTCATTTATCGGTTCGTGTCATGGATATGATTGCACCAGTTGGGTTTGGACAACGCGGTTTGATCGTCGCACCACCAAAAGCAGGGAAGACGTCACTCCTCAAAGAAATCGCGAACTCGATTCAAGAGAATCATCCGGATGTCGAGCTGATCATTCTATTGATCGATGAGCGACCAGAGGAAGTAACTGACATCGAGCGTTCAGTTCCGGGAGCAGACGTCGTCAGTTCAACGTTCGACGAAACACCGGACAACCATGTGCGGATTTCTGAACTTGTCCTTGAACGGGCGATGCGACTTGTCGAACATAAAAAAGATGTCGTCATCTTGATGGATTCGATCACGCGTTTGACTCGTGCGTATAACTTAACAGTGCCGCAAAGCGGACGGACGCTTTCAGGGGGGATTGACCCAGCAGCGTTCCACAAACCAAAACGGTTCTTTGGTGCGGCGCGAAACATCGAACATGGTGGCAGTTTGACGATTCTTGCGACGGCACTCGTCGAGACGGGATCCCGCATGGATGACGTCATCTATGAGGAATTCAAAGGAACAGGAAACATGGAGCTACATCTCGATCGTAAGCTGTCGGAACGCCGAATATTCCCGGCAATCGACATTCGCAAATCAGGTACGCGGAAGGAAGAACTCTTGCTTCCGAAAGAGCAACTCGATGCGCTCTGGACGATTCGTCGGACGATGAACGAGTCGAACGAGTTCGTCGATACGTTCCTGCGTAAGATTCGCGACACGAAAAATAATGAAGAATTTTTTGCTGAACTTGAGAAAGAAAAGAAGAAGACGGTCCGACGTGCACCTGCTAAACCGCGTACCGTCAAGAAGGAAGCAACGACGGAAAAATAACTATTGCGACGCGTAAAAAAATCGTTTAGTATAGGAAGGTAACTTACTCTGGCTCAGCAAATGGACCAGGGCGGAAGGAGAGAAATCAACCATGAAACAAGGAATTCACCCTAACTACAACAAAGTAGTATTTATGGATTCAACGACTGAGTACAAATTCTTAAGCGGTTCTACTCGTTCTTCGAACGAAACGATCACTTGGGAAGATGGTAACGAGTACCCACTCATCCGTGTGGATGTGTCTTCAGACTCGCACCCATTCTATACAGGTCGTCAAAAGTTCAACGCGGCAGATGGTCGTGTCGATCGCTTCAACAAAAAATACGGCCGCAAGTAATTACTTGCCGGTTCTTAAAAAGCAGCCTGCCTCCATTACGGAAGCAGGCTGTTTTTGTATAGGCTGAATTGCGAACGGTACGTAAGGTACGTCTTTAAGACGAACGAGAAAGCAATCCCGCCGACAATCCCGATCAAGTACGGCATGGCTTCTGGATGTGCCAAGATGTAGTCGACGACTTTGTGGAACGAGATATGACGACCAACAAAGTAGCCGGCGCCCAAGAACACACTGACCCAAATCAAAGCACCTGTATACGCGTAACTCGCAAAAATGCGAAACGGCATTTTTGAAACACCTGCAAAAAAGGCAGAGAGTTGGCGAAGACCAGGTATGTAGTAACCGATGATCAAGACCGATTTGCCGTAACGACGAAATCCGGCTTCAGCGGAGAGAATGTGTTTTTCTGAGATGCGCATCTTTGGTCCGACGCGATGCAACAGGGGCATGCCGAGTTTTAAGCCCAGCACGTAGCTAATCGTCATTCCGATGCAACTGCCAGCGTAAGCGGCAAGAATCGTACCGAACAGCGGTAGATTGCCTTGATGCATCCAAAAACCGGACAGGACGAGCAAGGTCTCATCAGGAACCGGCAATCCCACGATACCACCTGCGAGAAGGACGGAAAGACCAAGGGCGCCATATTGGTGCAGAATGTCATGTAAGAGATGATGAATCGGGGACACCTTCTTTCGCGAGAATCTTCTTCTTTAGTGTACAGGAAATGGATGAAGGTTGGAATGAAAGGACAAAAATTCTAGGTAAAGAAAAAATGAATTTTGATTTCCGGAAGTCAACCCTTTTTCTCAATACCGTTTCGAGCTATACTCGTTAAAGTGACTATTTTTAGAGGACGGTGTCGGACGATGATGCATGTAATAAATCAGTACGGCTGGATCGAAGTAATTTGTGGTAGTATGTTTTCCGGGAAATCGGAAGAGTTGATTCGTCGTGTCAGACGGGCACAGTACGGCAAACTGCCCGTTCAAGTATTCAAGCCGGCAATCGACGACCGGTACCATGAAGAGCATGTCGTCTCTCACATCGGAAATTCCGTCGTGGCGATTCCAATGGCGACGAGTCGTGATCTCTATGCAGCAGTAGCGGAAGAAACACAAATTGTCGGAATTGATGAAGTTCAATTCTTTGATGATGAGATCGTTCAAGTCATCGAAGCACTTGCGCAAGACGGAAAACGCGTCATTTGTGCAGGACTCGATCAGGATTTCCGGGCAGAGCCATTTGGCAAGATGCCGGAATTACTGGCGCGCGCAGAATTTGTGACGAAACTTCAGGCGATCTGTCTCTCATGTGGCGATCCGGCTTCCCGGACACAACGTTTGATTGATGGAAAACCAGCGAACTATGATGATCCGATCATTTTAGTCGGCGCTTCAGAATCGTATGAGCCACGGTGCCGCCACTGCCATGAAGTGCCAGGAAAGCCGAAGCCGCTCCAAACGATGCAACACCAAAAAGGATAAACAAAAAAGACGAACCGATGATGGTCGTCCTTTGATGTAACAGCTGTTCGCTTCTAAGTGAAGACGAATAGCTGTTTTTTTTATCCCGTTTCCTGTGAGAAACGACTCGAGCGTTCGATGAAACGAATCGTCTCACGCACGATCAAATCCTGATCATGATCGAGGGTCGCGACGTGGTACGAGTTGAGGAGACAGTAGATTCGTTTATCATTCGTCCCGATGTGCTGGTGCAGATAATCCGAGCTCGACGGCGGAACGACGTGATCGGTCGCCGAGTAGAGAATCAATGTCGGCAGGAGAATGGATCCGAGGCGTCCTTTTGTCTCATCCATCAAGCGGACGAGTTCGAACGCACAACGGCTCGGAACGAGGTCATAAATGATTTCGAAGGCTGCTCGCTTAATGTCCGGTGCCCCTTCCGGTAAGTACTGTGGACCGTCCTCGAACGAAAGTGCTTCATAGGATGGAACGGAGAGTGCGGCATTGATCGTAATGATGCCGGCAAACGGAATGCCGTCAGCAGCGAGCGACAACGCAAGCGTCGCACCCATCGATTGACCGATGACGAAGACTTGATCGCATGTTTCTTGTAAACGTTCATAGCCGTCTTGCAGGCTTTGCTTCCAACATCGAGCAGTCGATTGTTCAAACTCGCGGACGTTCGTTCCATGTCCACGTAAGCGCGGGGCATAGACGGTAAAACCTTCGGCAGCAAATGCCTCACCGACGTCCCGGACACTCTGCGGAGTGGCGTTAAAACCATGACAGATTAGAATGCCGATCGGTCCACCTTGAAGATAAAATGCTTCAGCACCAGTCAATACAGGATAGTTCATCATTACTATTTTTCCTCCATTCATGAAAAAAACTCGTCGACGTCACTGCTTGGACGCCCACGAGTTTTTCACCGTATCATCCAAAGCCGCGCTTTGCTGGTCGGAGCACCTTACAGATTGCAGGTTGCCGTGAAGTCATAGAGCCAGGTCTCTCGTTCACTCTTGATAAATATCATATTGGAATTGTCGGATTAATCATTGAAACGATGGTAGCACGACCGAAAATGACTTGTCAAATCGTTCTTGACGAATCATGATCCGTTCAGTAAGCTAACTCATAACTTGTTCATCCATCGATATGCGCCAAATGGATTATTTTTGAAAAGTTGGTTGACTTTTAAAGGTTCGACCCGTAATGTAAAAATTAGTTTTACGACATAAGCAACAACACAACAACACACATACGAATTTCATACCGCAATACTTATCCAGAGAGGTGGAGGGACTGGCCCTACGAAACCTCGGCAACAGACTCATTATGAGCACTGTGCCAATTCCATCAGACAGATGTCTGAGAGATGAGTGGAGTGGATTCTGCCACTGTGCGGATCCAGGTCTCTTCTTGTTTCTCAAGAAGGGGCCTTTTTTGTTGAATGAAGGGGGAAAACGGAATGATTGCATTTCATCAAGTCAAAAAAACGTACGTCACGAAAGATCAGACGATTGCAGCGCTCGACGGTGTCGACCTGACGATCGAAAAAGGTGAAATCTTTGGGGTCATCGGTTTTAGCGGTGCCGGAAAAAGTTCACTGCTCCGCTGCGTCAATCTGTTAGAACGACCGACGTCAGGAACGGTGACGGTCGATGGGGAAGATTTAACGCAACTGTCTCCGAAAAAGTTACGCCAAGCAAAACAACGGATCGGGATGATCTTTCAGCACTTCAATCTGTTGAATGCGAACACGGTCTTTACGAATGTCGCGAAACCACTCGTTCTCGCAGGCGTCAAGAAAGACGAAATTCGCCGCCGGGTGACGGAGTTACTCGAATTCGTCGATCTCGCGGACAAAGCAGATCATTATCCGGATCAATTGTCGGGTGGGCAGAAACAGCGCGTTGGTATCGCCCGGGCACTAGCGACGCAACCTTCCGTCCTTTTATGTGACGAAGCGACGTCAGCACTTGATCCCCAAACGACACATCATATTCTTCAGTTATTAAAACGGATCAATGCCGAGTACGGGATCACGATTCTCTTGATCACCCACGAGATGGGCGTCATCCGGGAGATTTGCGACCGGGTCGCCGTCATTGAAGCTGGAAAGTTGATCGAGTCAGGAACGGTCTTTGATGTCTTTTCAAACCCGCAGACTGAGACAGCGAAAAATTTCGTTCGCTCCGTCATGCATGACGAGATTCCAGCGTCGATTCGTCAGTTGATCGAGTCCCGGAATGCGAATCCAATCTATAAGATTCACTTCCTTGGACATCACACCGGACAACCACTCTTATCGCAAGTCGCAAAACGCTTCGACGTCGATGTCAATATCCTGCACGGTAGCATCACGGAGTTGCAGGATACGCCGTTCGGCACATTACTCGTTGAACTGATCGGTGAGACGACAGAAGTGAAACGAGCGTTACACTACATCGATCAGGCGCAGGTAACCGTTGAGGAGGTGCTCGCTGATGCTAGTTAACTACAGTGATATCTGGACAGCATTCTTGCAGACGATGACGATGGTATCCGTTTCGCTCTTGTTCTCGACCTTGATCGGCTTACCACTCGGTATCCTGCTTGTCGTCACGCGAAAAGGAGCGTTACTTGAAAATGTTCCGTTGTTCACGTTCTTCAACAGTATCGTCAATATTTTCCGCTCGATTCCGTTCATCATCTTACTTGTTGCGATCATCCCGTTGACGCGCTTGATCGTTCAGACATCGATCGGAACAGAAGCCGCCATCGTTCCGCTCGTCTTTTATGCCGCCCCGTATATGGCACGGCTGATCGAGAGTTCCTTACTTGAAGTCGACAAAGGTGTCCTTGAGGCAGCAGAAGCGATGGGCGCGACACCGTTCCAAACGATTTTCCGCTTCCTTCTGCCGGAAGCACTCGGTTCACTAATCCTTAACTTAACGATCGCGACGGTCGGCTTGATCGGGGCGTCGGCGATGGCAGGTGCCATTGGTGGTGGTGGACTGGGTGACTTAGCAATTACGTACGGCTATCAACGGTTCGACACGAAAGTCATGATCATCACGGTCGGGATTCTCGTCATCTTAGTCCAAGGCTTACAGACGACAGGCAACATCGTCGCACGAAAAATCAGAAGACATTAATCAAGGGAGCGATTCAGCCATGAAAAAAGCAGTAGCAATTGGAGCAACACTCACGACGATTTTATTTGCCGGGTGCGCAGCATCAGGAGAAGACGAAAAGACGATCAAGCTCGGTGTCAGCGGTTCAGACACACAAGTTTGGGATTATGTCGCGAAAAAAGCAGAGAAGGAAGGCATCAAAATCGAACTCGTCAAGTTCTCCGATTATGTCCAGCCGAACATGGCACTGGCTGAGGGTGAGATCGACGCCAATGCCTTCCAGACGATTTCCTACTTCAACGCTTTCAAGAAAGAACATAACTTGAAGCTGTCGCCGATTGCGACGACTGTCATCGCACCGATGGGGATTTACTCGGATAAATACAAGGACGTCAAAGACATTCCAACTGGCGGAAAAATCGCTGTTCCGAACGAAGCGACGAACATGGGACGCGCCCTCTTGTTACTGCAAGAAGCCGGTCTGATCAAGTTACCGGACGACTTTGATGGTAACGGTTCAGTCGATAAGATCGTCGAGAATCCGAAGAAGCTGAAAATCGTTCCGATCGTCGCCGGGCAAACGCCACGCGTCTTACCGGACGTCGCGGCGTCAATCATCAACAATGGCATCGCCGTTGACGCTGGCTTCAACCCGATCAAGGACTCAATCGTTCATGAGAACGAGACAGCAAAACCATACATCAACATCATCGCAACACGAACAGAAGACAAGAACAAAAAAGAACTGAAAAAAATCGCATCGCTGTATCAACAAAAAGATGTCGCGGCCTTCATCAAAAAAGAATACAAAGGCAGTACGATCCCGACGTTCGTTCCACTGAGCGATATCGGCGAATAATTTCAAAAGGAGAGTGGACAGTATGACGACACCAGTACGCACGACATGGGTAGAGACGATTGAACAGGACATCGAACAAAAACGAGAATCGTATCTTGAGACAAGTCACCGAATTCATGCAACGCCGGAAATCGGTAACGAGGAATTCTTTGCTTCGCGACTACATGCAGAGCGTCTAACGGCGGAAGGTTTTACGGTAGAACTCGGTGTCGCGGGGCACGATACCGCGTTCTTCGCGAAGAAGTCGAGCGACCGACCAGGCGCGACGATTGCCTTTCTTGCTGAGTATGATGCGTTGCCAGGCATCGGTCACGCGTGCGGTCATAATATCATCGGCACGACGAGCGTCGCAGCGGCGATCGCGCTCAGTAAAGTGCTCGATGAAGTCGGCGGGAGTGTCGTTGTCCTTGGAACACCAGCCGAGGAAGGTGGACCGAACGGTAGTGCGAAAGGCAGTTTCGTCAAACATCAGTTACTGGAAGGGATCGATGCGGCCTTGATGGTCCATCCGTCGGGACAAACGCGGATCACGGGATCCTCGCTTGCGGTTGATCCGCTCGATTTTGCCTTTACGGGTCGTCCGGCGCACGCAGCGGCGTCACCGGAAGAAGGCATCAACGCCCTCGACGCTGTCATTCAACTCTTCAACGGAATCAATGCTTTACGTCAGCAGTTACCAGACGATGTCCGGATCCACGGGATCATCACGCATGGTGGCGATGCGCCGAACATCATTCCGGAATACGCAAAAGCACGTTTCTTCATCCGGGCGACGACACGGGAACGACTGAATGCCGTCACGGAAAAAGTCAAAGCCGTTGCCCAAGGCGCGGCACTCGCGACCGGGGCGACGCTTGACGTCATCGCGTTCCAAAATGAAGTCGACAATCTCGTCTTCAACCGGACGTTTGATCGTCTCTTCCAAGAAGAAGCAGAGGCGCTTGGGCAAATCGTGCACCTCGACGAACGACCGGGGCTTGGATCGACGGACGCGGGTAACATCAGTCAAGTCATCCCGACAATCCATCCGTATATCAAGATTGGTCCGGACGATCTCGTCGCCCATACAGAAGCATTCAAAGAAGCAGCCCGTTCGGAAGAGGGGGATGAAGCGTTGATCGCAGGCGCTAAAATCCTCGCACGGACAGCGCTTCGCGTCCTCGCTGATGAACGGACGCGCGGGGCGATCGCTCAAGAATTCCACGACCGGAAGAACGGGTATTTGTAACCGGAACACAATGACTGGACGCACTGATATCAGGTGCTCCAGTCGTTTTTAGTATCCAGTCGATCACGAATTGGGGAGGGGTAACAGAAGTGGAACGAAATCATAAAAGAGCCAAGACCGAAACATTTGCGCTTTGTTTTCTTGAAAAAGATATGCTAGGCTAAAATTGTATAACTCAATAATCCAGTTCTTCGGGGTAGGGTGAAAATCCCAACCGGCGGTGATGCGATCAATCGATTGACGAGCCCGCGACCCGTGATGTACGCATCATGGCTGACTTGGTGAGATTCCAGGGCCGACGGTAAAGTCCGGATGGGAGAAGAACGAAACGACGCGATTCAAGCTGTTTTCTGAAAAAATGTTTTCAGGAGATGGTCTCTTTCTGCATGCGAAAAAGCAGAAGGCGAACCGTGTATTTCGTGAACCCTTCTATACAGACGCCCCTTTTTCAAGGGGCGTCTTTTTTATTTGAAAGGAGTGAACGCGATGTCACAGATGATGAGTTATGCCATGCAATTAGCACAAATGTTACACGGACAAACAAGTCCGAATCCAAGTGTCGGCTGTGTCATCGTCAAACAAGGACGCATCATCGGTTTTGGTGCGCACCGGTTTGCCGGTGGGCCGCACGCAGAAGTCGAAGCCTTACGGATGGCAGGAGAAGCCGCCCATGGTGCCGATCTCTACGTGACGCTCGAGCCATGCAATCATCACGGCAAGACGCCACCATGCACGGAAGCGATTCTACAAGCAGGAATCAAACGAGTTTTCGTCGCAACAGAAGACAAACATGTAATCGTCGCTGGTTCCGGAATTAAACGGCTACAGGACGCGGGAATCGAAGTCGAGGTCGGCTTGTTACGGCATGAGGCAGAAGCCCTTTACACGGCATTCTGGAAGACGATCGAACGAAAACGCCCGACCGTGACCGTCAAAATCGCTCAGACGATGAACGGGATCGCGGCGACAGGTGAACAGCGCTGGATCACGTCAGAAGAAGCACGCGCGAACGGTCGCGCCCTGCGTGGTCGCCACGATGCCATCCTCGTCGGAAGTGAGACGGTGCTCGTCGATGATCCGGCACTGACGTTATGCGCGTCGTCAGGCATCGAGCCGATTCGAGTAATCGTCGATCGCCGTGGTCGGGTGCCAGAGACCGCGCAAGTCTTTTGCGATGGAAAAAATCCAACGTACTGGCTGACGAGTGTTCCTCGGATAAGTCATGATCAGGTGACGGTCCTCGTTGGTGAATATGAGACGCCGGAAGCGATTTTGAAACGCTTATACGAACAAGACATCCGTAGTGTCTTGATTGAAGGTGGACCGACGATTCAAGCCGCTTTTCTTGAGGCAGATCTCGTCGATCGGATTGAAGTCTACCAAGCCCCGTCGATTTTTGAAGGGACTGCCTGGAACGGACGACATGATATCGAAGAACGTTTTCAAATCGATCAGATTGAAATGGTCGGACCGGATCTCCATCTGACGTACATCCGAAAGGAGGAGACGATATGTTCACCGGATTGATTGAAGAAGTCGGGACCTTAAAACGAAAGATTCCGCGACCGAATGGATTAGCACTTGAAATCGAAGCGCACCGGGTGCTCGAAGGAACAAAGATTGGTGACAGCATCGCCGTCGACGGGATTTGTTTGACGGTCACGTCAATGAGCCCAACCGGTTTTACGGCGGATGCCGTCCATGACACGATCCGTTCGACAGCACTCGGCACGTACCGGGTCGGAAACCCGCTGCAACTCGAACGGGCGATGCCGGCAGATGGTCGGTTCGGCGGACATTTCGTCAGTGGGCACATCGACGGGACGGCACGACTAATCAGTCGGCGACCGGACGGAGAAGCGATGGTGTACACGTTTGATGTCGGATCGTGGCAAAAGTATTGCATTCCAAAAGGATCAATCGCGATCAACGGCACGAGCCTGACCTTGCAACGCGTCACCTCGGAAACGATCTCGATTTCATTGATTCCGCATTCCCGTCAAGTGACGACGTTTGATCGATTGGCAAGCGGCGCAGTCGTCAACATCGAGTGTGACATGATGGCGAAACATCTCTATCATTTCACGCAACATGAGAAACAGACGGACTGGGCAGCATTCTTAGGAGGCGACATGTAATGAACGGATTCGACTTGATTGAAGACGCGATAGAAGATTTAAAGAACGGACGACCGATCATCGTCTGTGATGATGAGGATCGTGAGAATGAGGGCGATCTCGTCATGCTCGCAGAACACGCGACACCGGAAAATATCAACTTCATGATTACGTATGGAAAAGGGCTCGTCTGTGTTCCGGTTAGTCCACATGTGGCAGAACGATTACATCTTTCGCCGATGACGGACAATAATACGGACCCGCACGGTACGGCGTTCACGCTCAGCATCGATCATGAAGAGGCAAAGACCGGCATCAGTGCCGAAGAGCGTTCACTGACGATCCAGCGGATGCGGACGGATGGACCGGAGCGCTTCAAACGACCGGGTCACATCTTCCCGTTGATCGCAAAAGAGGGCGGTGTTCGGGAACGACGCGGACATACGGAAGCAGGTGTTGACCTTGCGCGTCTTGCCGGTAGCGATGAGATTGCCGTCATTTGTGAAATCATCAAGGAAGATGGCACGATGGCACGGGTGGATGATTTGCTTCTCTATAAGGAAGAACACGACTTAAAACTGATCACGATCGAGGCACTCGTCGCGTATCTCGAGCGTCCATTGACGCGGGAAGCGGAAGTGTTGCTTCCGACGACATTCGGAGCTTTCCGGATGGTCGGCTATACGACGCAAGATAAGAAAGAACATGTCGCCGTCTTATCCGGTGAAGCGCACGATGGGATGCTCGTCCGTCTGCACTCGGAATGTCTGACGGGCGACGTCTTTGGTTCGAAACGTTGCGATTGTGGTCCACAACTCGATGCGGCACTTGAGCGGATCGAACGAGAAGGTGGAGCCGTCTTGTATCTACGTCAGGAAGGACGCGGCATCGGTCTGATGGCGAAGTTGAAAGCGTACGAGTTGCAGGAACAAGGACTCGATACAGTCGAAGCGAACCATGCACTCGGTTATCCGACAGACATGCGTGATTATACGGTCGCGGCCAACATGTTGCGTGATCTTGGCGTGACGAAGATTCGCTTGATGACGAACAATCCAGACAAACAACGGGTGCTCGAGCAAGAGGGGATTGAAGTCATCGAACGTGTTCCCCATCAAGTACCCATTGAACCGGAAAATCAGCGTTATCTGAAAACAAAACAAACGAAACTCGGGCACTGGCTCGATATCCAAGGAGGACACACATCATGATTTAC
This sequence comes from Exiguobacterium sp. BRG2, assembly GCF_031844245.1. Taxonomy (NCBI): domain Bacteria; kingdom Bacillati; phylum Bacillota; class Bacilli; order Caryophanales; genus Exiguobacterium; species Exiguobacterium sp. BRG2. The sequence goes on along the minus strand of NZ_JAUZUW010000004.1, from coordinate 220,729 downwards.
GAAGGTTTCTTAACAGGAGAAGGACTACGCGTCGCAATCGTCGCAGCACGTTTTAATGAATTGATCACATCAAAACTCGTCGGAGGAGCAAACGACGCGTTCCGTCGTCACGGTGTTGCGGCGGATGCTGTGGATACAGCATGGGTTCCTGGAGCATTTGAAATTCCACTCGTTGCGGAAAAGTTAGCGAAAAGCGGTAAGTATGATGCGGTCATCACACTGGGAGCCGTCATCCGCGGAGCAACATCACATTATGACTATGTCTGTAACGAAGTCGCGAAAGGCGTCGCGAGTGCGTCGCGTGATACAGGCGTACCCATCATCTTCGGTGTCCTGACGACGGATTCGATCGAGCAAGCGGTCGAACGTGCCGGTACGAAAGCTGGAAATAAAGGCTACGAAGCTGCCGTTTCCGCGATTGAGATGGCGAATCTTTTACGCACGATCTAACGAAATAAGGATAGGGTGACGGAAGTTTCCGTCATCCTATTTTTTTGTGGACATTTTGCAGGTGATAAATCAAATTTCAAAAAAAGAATAGTAGATTTGAAATATGAGGATTTGTTTTGAAGAAGAACGGTAATGAGGTAATAAAGAAACTTTGAAACATTTTCCAATGTTTTTCGTAAATCAGGGTAACGCGTATAAAGGAGGAAATGAATATGAAGAAAACAAGGTGGGTAGCAGCTGGGATCGTCGCAGCATCGATTGGATTAGCTGGATGTCAAGATGGGCAGACAGATTCGGGTAGTGGCAGTGGGTCTGGTTCGACGAAGTCGGGGGAACTCTCGAATACGGAATTACTGAATAAAGCGACAGCCGCTCAAAAAGATATTAAATCGTTCCACATGGAAGGGACGGTCAATTCAAAAGCAGGTGAGATGGCAGTAGATCAGAAGGTATCAGCCGATATCATCCAGAAGCCGCTTACGATGCACCAGACGATGACGATGAAAAATCCACAAAACGGTAAGGACATGTCGATCGAGAGCTATATCGTCGACGATAAGATGTATCTATCGCAAAACGGACAATGGCTCGTTCAAGATGTCTCGGAGCTAGGTGATATGGTCGAGGCGATGGAGTCATCGGCATCGACGGATCAAAATCTCAAGCTATTGAAAAAGTACAAAGACAACTGGACCGCCAAAAAAGAGGGTGACGTTTATCAAATCGACGTCAAACTAAAAGGGGACGACCTCAAAGCATTCATGAAGGATTCGCTCGAACAGACAGGACAGATGGCACAGATGAAAGATGCGATGGACAGCATCGATTACAAGAAAATGAATTACACGATGACGTATGATGCGAAAACATTCTATCCGAAATCACTCGATATGGACATGGTGTTTGCGATTGAAAAAGATACCGAGTTCAATATGAAGAACGAGTCGACGTTCTCAAAATTCAATGAGATCAGCGAAATCAAATTACCTGTGGAAGCAAAAGATGCACAACCGCTCACAGGTGCAGCACAATAAACATCGAAGTCCCCTCTCTTCCATGAAGATGAGGGGACTTTTTTGAGACTTGGAACTGACGAAGAACTTCTTTTAGTGCTTCCGTCTGTTTTTGACTGACGAAAATCTGTTCGTGCATATCGCGGAATGCTTGAGCGTCATCCTAGTATTGAATCGAGATAGCTTCGAATAAATCATTGTCATTGACGACTTTCGTATCGATGAAGGACAGCACCCCACCGGACGCGGCATTCAAATGTTCGATCGTCTTGAGTGGCAAGTTCGTAGGTTTTGCCTGCAGTTGGCGAAGAGGACCGAAGATCGATTATAAAATCAAAATAATAAAGATTACACTGAACACTCCGATGACAACGATCGTAGTGAATTATTGAAATGAAGAAGTATCAAAATAGTTTCATAAAAAAATAGTTTGACAATTATCAGTAAATTCTGAAAAAATGGTAAAGAACTACATATTTCATAATGGGAGGTAACACGAATGGGAAATTCATTTAGTGACTGGATCAGTACGGTGTCCAATCTTGTTTGGGGACCACCGTTACTTATTCTGTTGGTCGGTACGGGGATTTATTTGACGATTCGCTTAGGATTCATTCAAATTACCAAACTACCGTATGCGCTGAAGCTCGCGTTTTCAAAGCATCAGGACGATAAGTCGGAAGGCGACATCAGTCACTTTCAAGCATTGATGACGGCACTGGCTGCGACCGTCGGTACGGGGAATATCGTTGGTGTCGCAACCGCCGTCGTCCTCGGAGGACCGGGTGCGATCGTTTGGATGTGGTTGTCCGGTCTATTCGGGATGGCGACGAAGTATGCGGAAGCAATCCTTGCCGTCAAGTACCGTGTCGTTGATGAAAATGGACAGATGGCAGGGGGGCCAATGTATTATCTCGAGCGTGGGCTGAAGCAGAAATGGCTGGGTGTCTTGTTTGCCGCATTCGCTTCAATCGCTGCGTTCGGGATCGGGAACGGGGTCCAGACGAACTCGGTCGCCCTCGCGATGAAATCAACGTTCGATGTGCCACTTTATGTGACGGGGATCGTATTGATGGTACTGACAGGCGTCGTCATTCTTGGTGGGGTCAAATCAATCGGAAAAATTGTTAGTTTGTTTGTTCCGTTTATGATTTTCTTCTATGTTGGAAGTGGATTACTGATTCTCGTCATGAACTATGACTTGATTCCAGGTGCGATTTCGACGATCTTCAGCAGCACGTTCTCAAGCGAAGCAATTACGGGTGGCGCGATCGGGGCGGCGATTCGTTATGGTGTCGCGCGTGGTGTCTTCTCAAATGAAGCGGGTCTTGGTTCAGCACCGATTGCAGCCGCTGCAGCGAAAACGGACTTCCCAGGACGTCAAGCGCTCGTTTCGATGACGCAGGTGTTTTTAGATACATTGGTCGTCTGTTCGATCACAGGTTTGACGCTCGTCATGGGAGGACAACTTGATACGAAGTTACAAGGCGTTGAATTGACGACAGCAAGCTTCGAGGTCTTCCTCGGTCCTGCCGGAAAATACATCGTCACGATTGGACTCGTCATGTTTGCTTATTCGACTGTTCTTGGCTGGTCGTATTATGGCGAAAAATCAATCTATTATCTATTCGGTCAAAAATCGATTCTCCCATACCGTATCCTGTTCGTCTTAGTCGCCGGAGCGGGTGCGATGACGACGAACTTGAACATGGTCTGGGCGATTTCCGATGTCTTCAATGGATTGATGGCGATTCCGAACTTAATCGGTTTGATTGGATTGTCCGGCGTCGTCATTGCTGAGACACGACTGTTCCGCGAACAGTTGAGACGAGAAGAAGCGAATCGGAAAGTTTCGTAGAACATGTGAAAATGAAAGACTCGAAAGGAACTAGTTCTTAAAAATCATTTTTGAAAACGAATGATTCTGCCATCCTCGCTTTCCACAGAAGGGAGGTAAGCCACGGCAATCTGTATTCCATGCGGTTCGCCGGGTCTTTCCTTTCCCTGACGAAAGCGTGTACCCTGCTTTCTTTTCCTGTAGGAGTCGAGGAATAGGCATTCACATTCTATATCTATTCAACAAAAGAGAAGATTGGTTTCTAGGGTATCCCTTGGAAACCAACCTTCTCTTTTTTGCGTGTGCTCCGTCTCATTCAATCACTTTTTACGATAAAGCATCAGTGATTCATAAGGTCGTAACGTTAAAGTGTACCCTTCTGTCTGCATCTGCTGATAATTATGAAGCAACACCGTATAGTCCGATCCGTCATGAGGTAACGTGAACGTCGTGTCCGTTCCGTAGAAATTCGAGACGACGAGTAATTCTTCTTCATTCGTTGCGCGTTCGTACGCCCAAAGTGATGGATCGTCCGGTGTCAACAGCCGGTATGAACCGTCCGTGAGCACGTCATACTGTTTGCGGAGTTGAATCAACCGATTGTAATGATGATAGACTGAATCAGGGTCTGCGACAGCAGCCTCGACATTGATTTGATCGTACGTCGGCGAGATCGGGATCCATGGCTCACTTGTACTAAAGCCACCGTTGACGGCGTCCGACCAAGGCATCGGTGTCCGCGCGTTATCGCGTGATTTTTGACGGATCGCAGCGAGAATTGCTTCTTCCGATACGCCGTTGGTCCGTGCTTCTTGATAGGCATTCAATGTCTCGACATCACGGTAGTCGGACAGATTCGTGAAGTCCGGATTCGGCATTCCGATCTCTTCTCCTTGGTAAATATACGGTGTACCTTGCAAGCCATGAAGCGTTGTCGCGAGCATCTTTGCACTCTCAACACGATACGCGACGTCGTCACCAAACCGGCTGACGACGCGGGGTTGGTCATGGTTACACCAAAAAATCGCGTTCCATGCTTGTCCGTTCATGCCAGTTTGCCAGTCGGAGAAAATTTGTTTCAACTGCTTGAAGTCAAACGGTGCAGCCGTCCATTTCTCACCGTTCGGATAATCGACCTTCAAGTGATGGAAGTTGAACGTCATCTTCAGTTCTTGATTTTCGAGCGAAGAATATTGAAGGCAATGTTCAAGCGACGTCGACGACATCTCACCGACCGTCAAGAGATCGTGTCCGGCAAAAACGGCTGCGTTCATCTCTTGCAAGTAGTCATGAACGTTTGGTCCGTCCGTATAGTACGCACGTCCGTCTCCCTCGGGATCATTGGGAAGCCCTGGCGTCTTCGAGATCAAGTCGTTCTTGGTCTTCCCGTGTCGCAGGGCGCGCTTCAATCTTTCGTTTCGCATAGCTGATCTGCCGTCCGAGTGTCTCTTCGATGTAATGATAGATCGAACCTTGAGCGATGTCAGCGGTTAGGTCGGGCACAAGTGCGGTTACGAAATGATTAATGTCACGGATGACGCGTTCGCCATCAATCTGACGAATCCGCTCAATACGGGTCACGTCTGTTCCTTGTGCCACATGCAATAACGAAGCGAGCTCAGGAGAGGCGGGGAGCACTTCGCATGATAGCACATCCGTCTCGACAGCATGTCGACCCATCCGGCGATGCGCCTCCGAAAAGCTGACGATTCCGTTGAATTGGAACTCGATCGCTTCTTGCGACAGAACGAAGACACCCTTTCCTTGGTGTTTGCGGACAAAGCCTTTCTCTTGCAGCGCATCGATCGCTTTTCGGACCGTTCCACGACTCGCCTCGAATTCATGCATCAATTCTGTCTCAGAAGGTAATTTCATGTCAGCTGGAAGCGTTCCTTCTTGAATCCGTTGTGCGAGTTGATGATAAATGGTTAAGTATTTCGGCATACAATCCGTCCTTTGCACTCAAATAGTACTTTTAGTGTAGCATGGAACGAATACAGGCATCAAAATAGCTCCACCTATGGTCCGGGTACAACCGGAAAACAGATGGAGCGCAAAAGTGTGAAGGGTATTTAACGAAGGGATGTCGAATACGTCGTACCCTTTTTGAGGACCGCTTGTTTTTCATCGAGTACGTCACTCGTCAAGAGTTCGATTGATGTGACCGGGCGTTCCAAGATGAATCCGAAATTACCACTATGCGTTTCGGATGGAGCATATGTCTTTGCCAGGGATTCGAGATAGACATCGTCTTCAAGTGTCTTTTCCGCTTCGTCATTCAGTTTGAAATGAGCAACGGGATTAAAGGTGACGGGTGCGTCACTCGTGTTTGTGATCGTAACACGTGTCTTAATCAGATCAAAGGACTCATCGTGCGTATAACCATGGAAGAAATCGATCATGCCGTAGCTTGGACGTGCGTGAAAGACTTTGATTTCTTCGATCGTCATCTTGATTGGACCAATCTTCCGCGTTTCATTCACTGGTTTGAACTTTTTTAACGTCAGGTCGCCTTTGTCGTCCGTCACGGTTTGATCGATTTTCGTCAGCTGACGATCATCTGGAATTTGCGGGTTCGGGACATAGGCGCTTGTTTTTTCAAGCGATACCGGCTGCTCCTGTTTCGCAGACGCTGGTTCTTTTGGTGTGTCTTGTGATGCTGAAGTGCCACAACCAGCGAGTACCGTCCCGAGCATCAAAGTAGCAAGTATCTGTCTCATGAACATTCTCCTTATTTCTTCGATTTCAAGAGATCGAAGATGATTTTCGCGTGATCCGTGTTGTCGACTTGTCCCGCGAATCGGTCTTTAGCAGGACCGAACGCATAGACGGGTACGTCTTCACCTGTATGTCCACCTGTCGTCCAGCCTGTATGCGAGCGTTCGTTGAAGATTTCTTCAATCGCATTATCGATCTCGAGTAATTTCTTCGATTCAGCAGCGCGGGAGACGCTGTCGATTTCTTTGTCCGTCAAGGCGAGTTTGTCTTGGTCGATGTACTTCATTAACGTTTTCCGTACGTCCGCGCCTTCGACGATTTGCTGCGCCATGAAGTCAGGTGTCTTCTTCGCTGCTTTGATTGGCTCAGCGAACCAGTTGTAAATGCCATCCGCACCAATCGAGTAACCGCCAGTCGAGTGGTCGGCTGTTGCGACGACGAGTGTATGCTTATCCTTCTTCGCGAAAGCGATCGCGGCTTTAAAAGCACGTTCGAAATCTTCCATCTCACTCATCGCACCGACGATATCATTGTCGTGTCCTGCCCAGTCAATTTGACTGCCTTCGACCATCAGGAAGAAGCCTTTTTTATTCGAATCAAGTCGCTTGATTGCGGCGTTCGTCATTTGAGCAAGTGACGGGACTGAGTTTTCGCGATCGATTCGTTTAGGTAATCCACCGTCTGCGAACAATCCGAGCACTTGTTTATTTTTATCCGCTTGCAATTGATCCAGATCCGTGACGTAACTGTAACCGTCTTTTTTGAATGCTTTCGTCAAATCAACATCCGGACGGACGAAGTTCGACTTACCGCCACCGAGCATGACGTCAATTTTATGTTTGCCGTTCACACGTTCTTTGAAATAGTCATCTGCAATCGCATTCATGTTTTTACGACTTTCGTCATGCGCACCGAATGAGGCAGGTGTTGCATGCGTGATTTCCGATGTCGCGACGAGTCCCGTTGACTTGCCACGTTCTTTGGCCGCTTCTAGGACGGTCTTGACTTCCGATTTATCATTATCGACCGCAATCGCTGCATTGTACGTCTTCACACCAGAGGACATCGCTGTCGCGGCAGAGGCGGAATCGGTGATATTCTCCTTCGCATCTTCCGGATACGTCATCTGTTGACCGACGAGATAGGGATCAAAGGCTGTTTTTTCAGCCGTCGTCGTCGAAGGATCGTTCTTTAAGTAACGGTGTGCAGACGTGTATGAGACACCCATGCCGTCACCAATCAGGAAGATGACGTTCCGGATTTCGGGTGAGTGAGTATGTTTGGCTTTCGCTTCGGCTTCCGGCATCGAAATCATCGTACTCAGGGAAAGGGTCGATAAGGCAAAAATCGGGATCAGACGTTTTAGTTTCATAGGGATTCCTCCTCAAAAGGTAATGGGTTATGGCGCTACGACCTACAAACACAACTTTACGCAGAAAATATGAAATCCATATGGACCGTCTGTAAAGGTTTGTGAAGAAACGATGACAAACGAATAGCCCTTCTGAAAAATCATCTCAGAAGGGCTACTTGTGTATAGATTAGCGACTCCATCCGATCATCCGACGGTAGGAACTGAACGTCGGCCATGCGAGAATGACGATCGCGAGCCAGTACAGGAACTGGTTCTCGGACGAAATCAGACCAATGATTCCTGCGAGCAGGATCGTCGTGTAGATCGAGAACGTGATGATCAGTACTGGATGTAGTTTCGGGAAAATAGTGAACCGACCGAGTCGTTCGTTCGCTCCGCGGATATATAGGCGGCTACCAAAGAAGAGTAAGGCAATCGTCAAAGCGAAACAGAACAAGACGGGATACGTTAGATTCAGATCGACATTACTTTCAAAAAAGAGTGCGAAGGGTGTCGTGATCGTCATCAGGAAATTTGTTGGCTTGTCTAACTCCTCGTAGGTCACACCAAAACCGAGCAGGGCGACGGCGTAGATGCTGAAATACGTGAAGTAGTTCAAGAACAAGAAGAACGTACCAAGCAACAGTTGTCCGATGATATCACCAGCAATTGTTCCGGCGAATAAGAAGATCGTCAAAATCGTCACATCAAATAGAAGGAAAAGACCAAAATCTTGGAAGAGTGACGACCACGTGACGTAATCAAACGGATTGATACCGCCGAACGCCTGTAGCAACAACCAGCTGACGAAGAAGCCGATGATCGGAAACACGATCAGTGTTACGACGCCAATCGACCATTTGATCCAGAACAACCAGACCTTCGGAAACGGTAACGCGTGCAAAATCAGGCTGCGACCACTCCCGCGCTCGGAACCGAGCATCAGGATCGCGAAGACAGCAATGAGAATCGCTGCGAATCCGGCGAAAAAGGGACTGACGAGTACGGTGTTGAGTAGAGCAGGTTGCTGAGAGGCCTCGTAATTCTCGAACTCATTGATGACGGTATAACTGCCGAACCCATAGCTGAAGATCGCAAGCAGAATGAAACAAGCGAGCGGCCAGATGCCTTGTTTGATATGATAACGGATCAATTGCTTAACCATGTCGTTTCCCTCCAAATGTCCCTAAGAAGTAATCTTCCATCTGCACTGGCAAAGCATCTTTTAACAAGGGGTTCGTCGTTTCAAGATACTGCGCGCCTGCATCGGATAAGACGAGCAATGTCACGACCCGACCTGTTTGGGATAAGACGTGAAGATCAGCGTGTGACAATTCCGGAACGTCCTCATAGACGACTTGCCATTTCTGCATGCTGGCTTTGGCGTCGTCGAGTGCCTTTGGTTCGCGGACGAGATGTTTTTCAATCGTCATGACACGGTCAGCGAGTGAATCGAGCTCTTCGAGTTGGTGTGAGGCGATCAAGACGGCAGTTTGGCGCTCCGCAAGCAATGAGACGAGCTGTTTCAGATAATCTCGTTTGTTGATTCGATCGAGTCCGTCTGTTGGTTCATCCAGTAAGAGGACCGGAGCATTCGTCGCGAACGCAAGTTGAAGAAGGAATAACTGAGCTTGTCCTTTGGATAATGACGTCACGCGACGTCCGCGATCGAGGTTTGACGAACGACAATAGTTTTCGATGTATGTTTTCTCGAAGTTCGGATAGAACGCATTGTAGAAGTTGATCAGTTCGCCGAGTGTCATTTGGCGATAGACGGAAACAGAATCCGGAACGAGGAAAAGGTGCTCGCGTGTCTTCGGAACGTGGTGGATCGACTCGCCATTCCATTCAACTTTTCCGCGCGTTGGCTCAAGAGCACCGACAAGCGTTTTCAGTAATGTCGTTTTTCCGGCACCATTACGCCCGATCAACGCAGTAATCGTTCCTGCTGGTAGAGTAAAGGATGCATTTTCATAAATCATGGTACGGTCAATTTGTTTCGTTAGATGAGAAACGGTCAACATGAGGAATCCTCCCTAATGTGTAAGATGAGTTGATAGAGTTCTTCGTTTGAAATGGAGAGTTCGTCGGCGACGGAACAAAGGCGGATGAGTGGATCTTGAATGGCGGCTTTCTTGACTTCATGAAGTGGAATATCTGAGATGAAGGATCCTTTGCCGCGCATCGTGACGATGAAGTTGCGGCTCTCGAGTTCCTGATAGGCGCGGGAGACAGTGTTCGGATTGACAAGGAGTGTACCAGCAAGTTCACGGACGGATGGCATCTGTTCGCCAGAGCGGAGTAGACCACGGGCAATCGAGCGGATGATTTGAGCGACCAGTTGTTCATAGATCGGTAACGGACTTTTTGGATCGACGGTGAACATTTCTTCACCTCCTTAAGTGTACTAGTTCAATTAATACACCAATTATAGGAATTCAAAACCTGTCTGTCAATGCCTCTTTTCAAGAAGACGATGACGCCATCGATCGCAATATTTGCTATACTGACGACAGAAGAATCGCAGGAAGGATGACCCGAGATGTTGGATCGATTGAGTGCCTTAGAGGACCGTTATGAAAAACTGAATGATATGTTGGCTGATCCAGCCATCATTAATGATACGAATCAATTGCGTGAGGTCTCAAAAGAGCAGTCGCAACTTGCACCGACCGTCGAGACCTATCGCGTCTATCGCGAGAAGATGGAAGCCTATCAAGAGGCACGCCAAATGTTGACGGATCCGGAGATGCGCGACCTTGCGAAGGAAGAAGTCGCGATGCTTGAGCCGGAGATCAAAGAGCTCGAAGCGAAACTGAAAGCCTTACTGCTACCGAAGGACCCGAATGACGACAAGAACGTCATCGTCGAGATTCGCGGCGCAGCGGGAGGAGACGAGGCAGCTTTATTTGCTGGTGATCTCTTTAAGATGTACTCGAAGTTTGCTGAGAAACAGAACTGGAAGATCGAAATCATCGACGCGAGCTATACGGAACTCGGTGGCTACAAAGAGATCATCTTCATCGTCAAGGGGACGGGAGCCTACTCGAAACTGAAATATGAGAATGGGGCACACCGTGTCCAACGCGTTCCGTCAACGGAATCCGGCGGACGGATCCACACATCGACGGCAACGGTCGCCGTGTTGCCGGAAGCAGAAGACGTTGAAGTCGAAATCCACGATAAGGATGTCCGGGTTGATACATTCACATCGAGTGGACCGGGCGGACAGTCCGTCAATACGACACAGTCGGCTGTCCGTGTGACGCACGTGCCGACCGGAATCGTCGCCAGCTGTCAGGATGAGAAATCGCAGATCAAGAACAAGGAAAAAGCGATGAAGGTTCTGCGCGCGCGTGTCTACGATAAGATTCAACGCGAGCAGCAGGCGGAGTATGATGAAAAACGGAAGTCGGCTGTCGGTACAGGTGACCGTTCAGAACGGATCCGGACATATAATTTCGCGCAAAACCGAGTGACGGACCACCGAATCGGTTTGACGATTCAGAAGCTTGACCGAATCCTGCAGGGAGAGATGGATGAGGTCATCGATACGCTCGTCATGGAGTATCAAGCACGGGCATCGGAGGCGGCAAACTGATGCGGATCGCAAAACGTCTAAATGAAGCAAAAACGATGATGGAACAAGCAGGACGCGAGGGTTCGAGTGCCGAATGGTTACTCATACACGTCTTAGATGTCGACCGGACAGGACTTCTCGTTCGCTTGTCCGATGAATTGACGCCGGAGCAGGATTTACGATTCAGTGAATACTTGCTCGCCCATGTTCACGGCGTACCCGTGCAACATTTAATCGGCTATCAGCCGTTTTACGGACGGGACTTCAGCGTCACACCGGATGTCTTGATTCCACGACCGGAAACGGAAGAGCTGATCGTCTTCGTGACGGAGCGCCTCGAACGTGAGTCGTTCACCGCGGGACAGATCGTCGACATCGGAACTGGTAGTGGGGCGATCGGAATCACACTCGCGCTCGAACTCGAGCAACCGGTCACGACCGTCGATATTTCACCAGCCGCGATCGCGGTCGCGAAGCGAAATCAAGCGACGCTTGGTGGAGACGTGACGTTCCTCGAAGGAGATTTACTGGCACCACTCGCGGACGATTCCGTGCGGGTGCTCGTCTCGAACCCGCCTTATATCGAGGAAGAAGAATTACTCAGTGAGGTCGTATTCGACCATGAACCGCATCTCGCCCTGTTCGGCGGAAAAGACGGTCTCGTCTTTTACCGACGACTCGTCGAGGAGAGCGGACGGGTCCTACGCGACGATTTCCGACTGATTGCGTTTGAAATTGGACACAATCAAGGACCGGAAGTGCAAATGATGTTAAAAGAACGTTATCCAAATGCGGAAACGGGTATTTTAAAAGATATAAACGGTAAAGACCGTATCGTGTATGCGGAACGAAAGGATTGTACAGCGTGAAGACGGAAATGATTGACTTACAGACGATGGATGAAGCAGTTCGGTTATTGCAGGAAGGAGAGGTCGTGGCGATGCCGACCGAGACTGTTTATGGTCTCGCGGGGGACGCGACGAACGAAGCGGCTGTTCGGCGAATTTTCGCCGCGAAGGGTCGACCTTCCGACAATCCACTGATTGTCCATGTCGCATCCGTAGAACAGGCACATCAGTTCGTCACGCACATTCCAGATGTTGCAACACGTTTGATGGAGGCGTTTTGGCCAGGAGCCTTGACGATCATCCTCGAATCGAACGGCACCGCATCCACACTCGTCACAGCAGGACTAGATACGATCGGATTACGGATGCCAGACCATCCGCTTGCGCTTCAATTGATTGAAGCGACAGGGCTGGGTCTCGCAGCACCGAGTGCCAACCGTTCCGGAAAACCTTCACCGACGTCATCTGCGCACGTCGCACATGACCTCTCGGGACGCATCGCTGCGATCGTCGATGGAGGGGAGACGGGCATCGGGGTCGAATCGACTGTCATCGATTGTACGATGACGCCACCGGCGATTTTACGACCGGGCGGCGTGACACGCGAACAAGTCGAGGCAATCATCGGTCCTGTCACACTCGATCCTGCCTTATCGATGAAAGATGTTACACCGAAGGCACCCGGAATGAAATATACCCATTATGCGCCGGAAGCAACACTGTCCGTAGTCGAGGGAGATCTTTCATTCTTACAGCAACTCATCGATGATGCACGACAAACCGGACACAAGACGGGCGTTCTCCTGTTCGACGGGGAGGATGTCGACGCAGATGTTCGCTGCTCCCTTGGTAATTCGATGGAGACAGCGGCACAACGTCTTTACGATTGTTTACGGCGATTTGATCAGACGACGGTGGATCAGATTTTTGTACGAGACCTATCAGAAGAAGGGGTGGGGCTTGCGGTCCGCAACCGCCTCCATAAAGCAGCAGGTGGTCGGGTCATTCGCCCTTGAAGAAGGAGGATACGGAGATGAGCACACGTCGCGTTTTATTCATCTGTACAGGAAATACATGCCGTAGCCCGATGGCGATGGCGTTACTACGCTCGAAAGTCGCTGATCAGGAATTTGACGTCCGTTCAGCAGGACTACGTTCGATGCAAGGATTCGATGCGTCAGAGAACGCACTACAAGTGTTACGCGAACGCGGCATCGAACTCGAACACTATACGCAAGTCTTCGATGATGTACTCGGACGCTGGTCTGACATCATCTTGACGATGACGCGTCAGCACAAGCAGGAAGTCGGTGAACGCTACCCGGAACTGAAGGACCGGACGTTCACTCTATATGAATATGTGACAGGGCTTGAACGGGATATCAACGATCCGTACGGCGGATCGATGAACGTCTATCGTCAAGTACGCAATGAACTCGAACCCCTCGTCAACCGGCTTGTGTTAAAATTGACGCAGAACGGAAACGGAAGAAAAGCTCCGGACACACGGAAACTTCCGAAAAAACAACCTAAACAAACGGGGGAATAGTAAAGATGAAAGTAGCAATCGGCGCGGATCATGGCGGTTTTAAGTTAAAGGCAGAAATCAACGATCTCTTACAAGAGCTCGGCATCGACTATACGGACTTCGGTACGCATTCGTCCGACTCGATCGATTATCCGGATGTCGCGATTCCGGTCGCGGAGGCCGTCGCGAACGGAGAATTTGACCGTGGCATCTTGATTTGTGGCACAGGCATCGGGATCGGTATCGCAGCGAACAAGGTCAAGGGCATCCGAGCAGCGCTCGTCCATGATACGTTCAGCGCGAAAGCGACGCGGCAGCACAACGATTCGAACATCTTGACGATGGGCGAACGCGTCATCGGTCCAGGACTGGCTCGTGAGATCGCACAGCTTTGGCTTGAGACGGAATTCGAAGGTGGACGTCATGAGAACCGCGTTTGCAAAATCTCGGATTATGAGGTGAAGTAATGGACGTGACACGCATCCAGCACGATTTAGAAGAAACACTGAACGCTCTGGATGAACGATTTTCCTTAAAAGGAAAATTGCTCGTGATCGGCTGTTCGACGAGTGAAGTGATTGGCAAACAAATCGGCAAGGCAGGTTCACCGGAAGTAGCGGACGCCTTGTTCGATGTCTTCGATGCCTTTCGTCGATCGCATCAAGTCGATCTTGCCTTCCAAGGCTGTGAGCATATCAACCGGGCGCTGACACTTGAGCGGCAAACGGCCGAACGTCTCGGGCTTGATCCGGTGACGGTCGTTCCCGTTCCGGAAGCCGGTGGATCGATGGCGAGTGCTGCGTACCAGCGCTTCTCGGCACCTGTCGTCGTCGAAGCGATTCAGGCTGATGCCGGAATCGATATCGGTGATACATTCATCGGCATGCACTTGAAAGCTGTCGCGATTCCAGTGCGCTTGCCGCATAAGGAAATTGGTGAGGCACACGTGACGGCAGCCGTGACACGACCAAAATTAATCGGTGGAGCACGTGCTAAATACGAATGATTGATGCAAGGGGTTGCGCACCCCTTGCTTTTTTGATGTTGTTTTTAGGGATGCCGGGAAGGAAACATTCGTGTTAAGATAGGTTTATCGAAATGAAATGGGGGAATTCAGATGGAACAAACACCGCTTACGTATCTGAAACAACAAGATGAGGCACTCTTTTCGGCAATGCGCCAGGAACTAGGTCGTCAACGCGATAACATCGAATTGATCGCATCCGAGAACTTCGTCTCGCAAGCTGTCATGGAAGCACAAGGCAGCGTCTTGACGAACAAGTACGCAGAAGGTTACCCAGGTCGTCGTTATTATGGTGGCTGTGAGTATGTCGATCTCGCTGAGAATTTAGCACGCGACCGCGCGAAGGAAATCTTCGGAGCGGAGCATGCGAACGTGCAACCACACTCAGGTGCACAAGCGAACATGGCGGTCTACTTCACGATTCTCGAACAGGGCGATACGGTCCTCGGGATGAACCTATCGCACGGTGGCCATCTGACGCACGGTAGCCCCGTCAATTTCTCCGGTGTCCAGTACAACTTCGTGGAATACGGTGTCGATCAAGAGACAGAGATGATTGATTACGACGTCGTCGCACAATTAGCTGAAGAGCATAAACCAAAATTGATCGTAGCGGGCGCATCGGCGTATCCGCGCGTCATCGACTTCAAACGTTTCCGTGAAATCGCAGACAGCGTCGGTGCTTACTTGATGGTCGACATGGCACACATCGCTGGACTCGTCGCAGCAGGTCAACATCCAAACCCAGTCGAGCATGCACACTTCGTCACGACGACGACGCATAAGACGTTGCGTGGTCCACGTGGTGGGATGATCCTCTGTAAAGAAGAGCATGCGAAAGCGATCGATAAAGCGATCTTCCCAGGGATCCAAGGTGGTCCACTCATGCACGTCATCGCCGCGAAAGCTGTTGCATTTGGTGAAGCCCTTGCACCAGAGTTCAAGGACTACATCGGTCAAGTCGTCACGAACGCGAAAGTACTCGGTAAGGAATTGACGAAGCGTGGACTCCGGATCGTTTCAGGCGGAACAGACAATCACTTGCTCCTCGTTGACTTGCAACCACTCGGGATCACGGGGAAACTCGCCGAGCATGCGCTTGACGAAGCTGGCATTACGGTCAACAAGAACACGATTCCGTTCGACCCAGCGAGCCCGTTCGTCACGAGCGGTATCCGGATCGGAACGGCAGCGATGACATCTCGCGGATTCAAGGAAGCTGAGATGAAAGAAATTGCCGAATTGATCGAACTCGTCTTGAACCACCCAGAAGAAGCAGACGTTCTCGCACAAGCACGTGAGCGTGTCGTTGCGTTGACAGGTCGTTTCCCACTCTACCCAGAGCGCGGATGACTGTCATCCCCTTCGTCCTTTTCATTATGAGAAGGGGAAGGGGATTTTTGTTTGTCTAACAAAGGAGGAGTACGATGTATATTCTAGTCGCAGAAGATGACCCTCATATCCAAGCCCTTGTCGTGTCAACGTTACAAGCCGACGGGCATTCCATCCGAGCGACAGCAGACGGAAACGAAGCGCTCGCTTGGATCGAGGAGGTGACGTTCGAAGCAGCCGTACTTGATGTCCTGCTCCCCGGACAGACCGGTCTCGTCTTATGCGAGCGATTACGGCAACACGGGGACATCCCGATCTTGATGCTGACGGCACTCGGGGAGCTGACAGATAAACGGGACGGTTTCGCAGCAGGTGCCGATGATTACATCACAAAACCGTTTGATCCGGAAGAATTAGTATTTCGCCTCCACGCTGTGGCTCGGCGCTATCAAAAAGCGGCGCAACCTGTTTTGCATCTTGGAGATGTCACGATCGATAAACGCAGTCAGCTCGTGACGATTCAGTCGACCGAGTGGACACTCCCACGCCGTGAATTCGAATTGTTGCATCAGTTGGCGAGTTTCCCGGGACGGGTCTTCAGCCGCGAGGAGTTGATCGAACACGTTTGGGGACTCGATTTCATGGGGGATGACCGGACGATTGACGTCCACATCAAACGACTCCGTGGACGCCTGAAGGAGACGAATCAGGTGAAGATCGAGACGGTCCGCGGTCTCGGTTACCGGTTGGAGGTCGACGCATGAGATCGCTCTATACGAAAATCGTCGGACTCGTCTGCGTTGTCTTACTCGTGTCGGCACTACTGGCGCTCTTGATTAGTAATATTGCCTATTATTCCTTTTGGCAGGATAGCTACAGCCAAAAAGTCGAGGAAGCGGTCGAGACAGCGATTGATTATTATGAAACGCACGGGGACGGAAAGACGGAGTCGTTTTACCGGATGTTACAAGCGACCGGCTTTCAACTGTATGTGCGCTCGGACGACGGAATCGAGCGTTACGGAAACCCGTTTCGCAATGAAGCGCTCTCGAATCGGGTCGTCGAGCAAGTGAAGAAGGGACAATCGTACTACGGAATGCGTGAATATCCGTTCCATCTCTTCTTGCTCGGTCTGTTCGATAACGAAGTCATCAATACGTACGGCACGTCGGTCAAGACGGCGCAAGGCACGGACGCGATCTTCGTCCGACCGGACTTGAGTCGTCAGATCCGTGAGTTGCATCTGTTCGTCGGTCTGTTCCTTGGACTGCTTGTCGTGATCAGTTTCCTTTTGCTTGTCTTTTCCATCCGCTATCTCGTTCGTCCGATCCAGCGCCTGACAAAAGCGACGGAACAGATGGCAGACGGTGACTACGGAATCCGCGTCGGAACGAAGGCACGCGATGAAATTGGTGAGCTGTCGCGGCGGTTTGACGAAATGGCGACGGCAGTCGAAGCGTCTGATACGGAACGGCGCCGATTCGTTGCGAACGTCTCGCATGAATTCCAGTCGCCGCTGACGACGATTGCTGGTTACGCGGGACAACTCGATGTGACGGGAGAAGACGTCAGGAAACGGACGGCCATCCGCCAAGAGGCGGAGCGAATGTCGGAGCTGACGCGTCAACTGTTGATTTTAGCGAAGCTCGATGAAGGACGACGCTTCAAACGACAAGCACTTAATCTGCGGACGAATCTTGAGACGACACTCGCGACTCTGGCCTTCCAGCTGGATGAGCAAGGAATCGCTGTCGCGCTCGATGTTCCGACGGTGATACAAATACAAGCGGATGTCAGTGCGTTGGAACATGTCTTCCAAAATGTCATCCGAAACGCTGTCTCGGTCTCAAAAGACGGAGCGACGATCCAGATTCAAGCAGAGGAACAAGCGAATCAGGTCATCGTCCGGATCAAGGATGAAGGACCAGGTATGACGGATGAACAAATGGAACATGCCTTCGAACGCTTTTATCAAGGCGATGCGTCTCGGACGTCGCGCGGAACGGGACTTGGGCTTGCGATCGTCAAAGAGACGATGCGTCAACTCGGTGGGGATGCGAGCTTGTCGTCCGCTTCATCGGGTTTGACCGTGACATTAACTTTTTTACGCGTATGACGCGTGCGTTCATGTTCCGTTCATATTGCGGCTGTATCATCAATCCTGTAGCGAACATACAGGAGGGATCACACAATGAAACTAGGATGGAAAGAACTCGTCCGGATGAAAGGGCGATTCAGTTGGATGACGATTGTGACGATGTTGATCGTCTTATTGATCTTGATGATCACCGGTCTTGCAGATGGACTAGCTTATGACAATGGGGCAGCCGTCCGTAATCTGCCGGTCGAACAGTTTGCGCTAAGTAAAGATGCAGAAGGGCAGCTGACCCGTTCATTCTTACAGGCGGATGAGACACCAAAGGGCGCGGAAGCACTCGGTGTCCAGAACATGGTGCTTGAGAAGAAGAATAAAACGAAGGACGACGTGACGGTCTTTGCGTTACCACAGACTACGAAATATGGTCCAAAACAATTACGATCGTTGCAAAAAGGGGAGGTACTTGTTGATGCTGCGTATGCGGAGCAACGCGGAACGCGCGTCGGCGATAGGATCACGGATTTTCGAACGAAGGAGACGTTCCAGATTGCCGGTACAGTGACGGACGGTCGTTATAGTCATGCACCCGTTCTCTGGATGACGGATCAGTCCTGGCAAGCGTGGCAATCGAAAATGGGCACGTCATACGTATCAGCGTACATCGGTCAGTCGTTGCAAACGGATCACTCGGTCTTTTCAAAACAAGAGATTGTTCAAAACGTACCGGGTTATGCGGCAGAACAAAACTCCTTTCAGATGATGCGGGTCGCGCTCGTCGTCATCGGAGCATTGATTCTGACAGCCTTCTTCTATATCTTGACGATGCAGAAGATGAAACAGCTGGGTGTCTTAAAGGCCATCGGCATCCGGACAAGGACGATGGGAGCGAGTCTGCTCGTTCAAGTCGTCATACTGACGAGTCTTGCCTTTGGTGTCAGCGTCGCCATCACCTATCTGACGAGTCGTTTCCTGCCGCCGGATCTTCCCTTCCGATTTGAATGGTCGACGAGTCTGATGTACGGCGGCATTCTACTCGTAACGGCGATCCTCGGTGCGCTTGTTCCGCTACGGATGGTCAAGAAACTCGAGGCGGCAGATGCGATGGGAGGAATGAACGGATGATTCGATTAGAACAGATTGAACAAAGTTATGGTGAGATGACGGTGCTGCATGACATTAACTTACAAGCAGAAGCGGGTGAGTTGATTGCTCTCGTCGGACCGAGCGGTAGTGGGAAAAGTACACTGCTCCAGTTGCTTGGATTGTTACAGACCCCAACGAATGGTGCCGTCTACTTTGATCATACGTGCGTCAGTGAAGCAGCGGACGAAGAACGTCGTCGTTTGCGTCTCGAGGAAGTCGGGTTCATCTTTCAAGAATCGCATCTCGTACCGTTTTTGACAGCAGGAGAGCAACTCGAGCTAGTTGCAAAAGAAGCGGGGCGAACCGTTGACGTGACATCGGCTCTCGCCGTGTTCGGACTCGAGCACCGGAAAGACCATTTGCCGCACGCCTTATCCGGTGGGGAACGTCAACGTGTCGCAATTGCCCGGGCTTTCGTTAATGAACCACGACTTGTACTCGCGGATGAACCGACGGCGAGTCTGGATTACCCAAATGGACGCCGGGTGATGGAGTTGTTGCAACAGCAAGCGCATGATGCGAACAAGACCGTCATCGTCATCACCCATGACGAACGGATGCTAGATGTCTGTGACCGGATTTGGCGAATCGAAGACGGACGGATTACGGAAGCGACAGCATCCCGGTCCTATTCTCATAGTTGAACGAGTTTTTCTTTTGTTTTCGTGCCTCAGTGCATGTGAAACAAAAGGGTTTTTTGTTGATTCATCACGAAGATAGGGGAAACGGACCATTTGCGGAAGCGTTATCTTTGTTATACTTAACCGTAGTAAAAAAAGATAAGGGTGGAAATAAATGTGAATTTAACAACCTTGATTCAAAGCGAATTACAAGCCATTCAGACCGAACGACTAACGGAATGGTTTACACATAAAAGCCACGAACGCCGGGAATATCAACGGATGCTCGAAGATTTCAAAGCAATCGTCATCATGCAACAGGCAGGATTTTATGAGCAAGCGGATGCTCGTTTCGAGCAGTGGAAGACATTGCCGATGCCGGCAGAGGTTTATCGTTACCGCCTAGCGATCGCAGGAAAAGCAGGCGGGAAACGTCTTGCCCAGAAACGATTGGCATCGTTTCCTATGACCGTTCAGAATCATCCACAACTGAAAAACTGGAAGCGACTCGGAAAACTAAACCCGTGGTGGCTCGGTGGAGCTGTAGCTGTCGTTTGTCTCGGTCTAATCTGGACACAGTTGGATAGCGAACCCGCAACACCAGTCACAACGAAACAGACAGAGGTCGAGCAACAACTCGCAGCGCTACAAACAGAAGTCGAACAGTTAAAAGAAAAAAACGAACAATTGGCAAGGGAGCAAGAGAGGGCGAAAGCGATCAAGCCAGAGAAGAAGGAAACAAAAACGGAAACACAGGAGCCGAAAGTGTCTGCGAAAGAAGCGCTCGAGCAAGGGGTCGCTGCCGTTCAGGCGAAGGACTACAAACGAGCAGACAGTGTCTTGAACGGATCCGTCTTGACGAACAAAGAGACAGCAGGCATGGCACGCTTTTATAAGTTGATTGCGGCCGGAAAGTTGAAGAACACGACACAAGCAGATTACATCGCCTATCGGGAAGATTTTCCGAAGTCCGGTTACATAAGTGATGTCCTCTGGATGCAAGCCGTTTATGAACAAAAATATAAAAAAGGCGACTACCGAGCGACCTTACAAGAACTCGCGAAACAACCGGAAAATGAATGGTCTTATGCGGCAAAAGCGATTCTATCGGGTAAGAGTACGCTCGGGAACTGACGAAAAAACAGTTCCCAAGCAGTACGCTTATAGAGTACAATGCGAAAAGAGAATGGAGAGGAGATGCAAACAATGAGTAAAGTACATGTATTTGATCACCCATTGATTCAGCACAAGATGACGATCATGCGTAAAGTCGAAACAGGAACGAAACAATTCCGGGAACTTGTCGACGAGGTGGCTTCATTGATGGCATATGAAATCACACGTGACCTTCCACTCACAGATGTCGCGATCGAGACACCGGTCACGAAGACGACGCAGAAGATGATCGAAGGCAAGAAACTCGGGATCGTCCCGATTCTCCGCGCCGGTCTCGGTATGGTCGACGGCATGCTCCGCATGATGCCGAACGTCAAAGTCGGTCACATCGGTTTGTACCGTGATCCGGAGACACTCGAGCCAACGGAATACTACCTCAAGCTCCCAACAGACGTCGCAGAACGTGATTTCGTCGTCGTTGACCCGATGCTTGCGACAGGTGGTTCAGCGGCAGACGCCATCTCCTCCTTAAAGAAACAAGGGGCGAAGAGCATCAAGCTCGCATGTCTCTGTGCAGCACCTGAAGGCGTTAAACGCGTTCAAGAAGAACACCCAGACGTCGACATCTATCTCGCGGCACTCGACGAGAAGTTGAACGACCACGGATACATCGTCCCAGGGCTCGGTGATGCAGGAGACCGTCTCTTCGGAACGAAGTAAAAAGACAGCAAGATATACGAAAAGACCGCAGACGATGATCTGCGGTCTTTTCGTTGCTATTTCGTAAACTGCGCAAGATTGCTGAAATATGCTTTAATGAAAAAAGGAAAAAAGGAGGAAGTCACCATGCCGATTACAGTCATGCCGATTTTCGGGACACGACCGGAAGCTATCAAGATGGCACCGCTCGTCAACGCCCTGAAGCAACACCCTGCTTTTGATGTTCATGTTACGATCACTGCCCAACACCGCGAGATGCTCGATCAAGTGCTCGATCTGTTTGAGATCGAACCGGATCATGATTTAAATATCATGAAACAACGTCAAACACTCATCGACATCACGACGCGGGGTCTTGAAGGACTTGATGCCATCATGAAGGACATCAAACCGGATCTCGTCCTCGTCCATGGGGATACGACGACGACGTTCGTCGGAAGCCTTGCTGCTTATTACAATCAGATCGCGGTCGGTCACGTCGAGGCGGGATTGCGGACCTATAATAAGTACTCTCCGTTCCCGGAAGAGGTCAATCGTCAGTTGACGTCGACGCTCGCGGACTTACATTTCGCTCCGACAGCGCAAGCGGCAGCGAATCTCGCATCCGAAAATCGTCACGCCGGTGTCTACATCACAGGAAACACGGCGATCGATGCTCTGCAAACGACCGTCCAATCGGATTACGTCCATCCGATGCTCGAGACGGTCGGGGACCGGAAGTTGATCTTGATGACAGCGCACCGTCGTGAGAACCAAGGCGAGAAGATGCACCAAATGTTCCGGGCGATTCGTCGCCTCGTCGATGCGTTCCCGGAGACGCACGTCGTCTATCCGGTCCACCTCAATCCAGTCGTTCAAGAAGCGGCGAAGAAGGTTTTTGAAGGGCATGATCGGATTTCGTTGATCGCTCCACTCGACGTCTTCGATTTCCATAACTTCGCGAGCCGTGCCCATTTGATCTTAACTGACTCGGGTGGCGTACAAGAAGAAGCACCATCACTCGGTGTTCCTGTTCTTGTCTTACGCGATACGACGGAACGTCCGGAAGGGATTACTGCCGGAACGTTGAAGCTTGCCGGAACGGAAGAAGAGACGATCTATCAGATGGCAACAGAACTCTTGACGAACAAAACACTTTATCAGGAGATGGCGCATGCTTCAAACCCGTATGGAGACGGTCACGCCTCAGAACGCATCGTCCAAGCGATTCTGCATCACTTCGGTCAAGGAGAAGCACCGGCACCGTTACTCACACAATGAAGTAGGACAGCACGCGTCATCACCCGACTCCTACAGGAAAAAGCGCGACAAGTCGCGCTGTCAGAGACGAACAAGACCCGAATTCACGGACCGGAAGGAACGTGAATCCTGGCTTGTGTCTCGCCTGAGGAAAGCGGGTGAAGGAAGCGTGGAGAATTCAAAGCGAGATAAAATACTAGTATATGTAGCTTCCTACATGAAGGAGCTATATTATTTTTGTCATTTCCGCTAAATTCAGCCCATTTGTTTAGAAAATGTAAAACCAGATGACCTTGAAACTGGAAAGGAAACGATGACGATTCAAGCTGTGACTTAGCGCACGATTAAAAAATGGAAATCGCTGAAATGTATTGTTACAAACAGATGTCAGAGCTGTTTTTATGTCCTGATTAGGAAGCGTTTTCAATTGTGAACAAAAAATGTTTTTTCACAAAATCGACACAAATCAATTTTAGAGGTCTTGTTTCGGTTTAACGGGCACGATATAACGTTACTGTTCAACGGTTTTGTTCACCATATGAACAATCTCTTTAACCGTTGATAGCACTACATATTTTCTTCACATCTTCGTGAAATGACTTGCATGTAAGACATCTGTGAAAACCTTATCAATCGTTGATATGTATAGGTTTTTCGGCTCTGTTTTTATTGTGAATTCATTTGACTATGAAAGCTGCTTCATTGTATTCTTGACTAGTATGAAAATCCGCAAATTGTGGGAAAGAAAAAGAACTCACAATTGGGAAAAAAGGGGGTCGTCTCTAGTGCGCCAAAGTGGGCTCGCGAAGAGTATGGTCATGGCCTCGCAAATTTCGACGGCACTGGCTGCACCGATCGTCATTGGCTTTTTGGTTGGGAACTATGGGGAACAACAACAATGGTGGGAAAAAATGGGTGCGACGTTCGCCGTGTTCATCGGGATTTTCATCGGCATTCTTTGCATGATCGCCATGATCAGGCACTTGTTAGGGGAGAAGACATGAACATCATCCTTCAAGATGCGTTGTATCGTGCGTACTTACGATGGTTTGGACTCTTTTACGGGATCCTTGCTGTCCTGCTGCTCATCGGACGCCCGAGTGAACCGGTCATCTATGGACTGGCGCTTGGTGGAACTGGCAGCTTTCTGATCTTGACGCTTCAACGACTCAGCGTCGATCGGATGTATCGTGTAATCGAGACGGGGCGTAAGCCGATGTCTCGTGGGACCGTTTCACGCATGGCGGTCGCGGTACTTTGTGTGATGATCGGTTTGAAATATCAAACTGAATTGTCATTAACTGCGGTGGTAATAGGCCTTCTCGCCGGCCACGTCATACAATTTTGTGAGTTCTTGACTCACGAACTCAAGCGGGAAAAGAGGTGAATAGTCAAATGAACCACGAAATGCCACTTTACGAAATCCCACTCTGGGGTGACTTCGTTCTGTACGGTAGCTGGACGAACTTGATCACAGTATTGATTGCTGCTGCTCTCGTCTTCTTGATTGCCGTGGCCGGTACGCGACGTCTTGTGATGAAGCCAACCGGTGCTCAAAACGTGATGGAGATGTTCCTCGAATTCGTTCGCGGTATCATCAGCAGCACGATGGACTGGAAAACAGGGGGTCGCTTCCTTACGTTCGGAATGACATTATTCCTGTTCATCCTTGTATCCAACATCATGGGTCTCCCATTCAACGTCGTGACGGGACACTACATTTGGTTCAACTCACCAACTGCAGATCCTTACGTGACACTGGCACTTTCATCTCTCGTAGTGGTCATGAGCCATTACTACGGTGTGAAGATGCGCGGCTTCGGCGCTTATGCGAAAACATTCATGACGCCGATGTTTATCATTACCATCATCGAGGAGTTTGCAAACACGTTGACGCTCGGTCTTCGTCTTTACGGAAACATCTTCGCTGGTGAGATCATGATCGGAATCATTCTTTCGATCGGTATCGTCTCTGGTACGAACGATTTCCAATTCCTCGGACCAGTCGGCGCGATCATCTCGGGTATCCCGATGTTGATCTGGCAAGGATTCTCACTCTTCATCGGTGGTATCCAAGCGTACATCTTCCTTATCCTGACGATGGTTTACATCGGACATAAGGCAGCGCACGACCATTAATTCGAAGGTAAAGCATCCGCTTTTCCGATAACAGCACGACAAATCAATGAACATACTCTAGGGAGGCAATTTATCATGAATCTTATTGCAACAGCGATCATCATCGGACTCGGCGCACTCGGCGCAGGTATCGGTAACGGTCTTATCGTAAACGGTACAGTATTAGGTCAAGCACGTCAGCCAGAACTCAAAAACGAACTTCGTCAAACAATGTTCATCGGTATCGGTCTCGTCGAGGCACTTCCAATCATCGGTGTAGCGGTCGGTTTCCTTCTTCTCAACTCTTAATCCACGATTAACGAGAACGGACTACATAGGGCGCTATTCGTTCAACGTTTGAGTGAACCGTCACGGGAGCTTAGGCTCCCTTATGTAGATATTGAAGTTGAACCAACCACGAGGGGAGTGTAATCGAATGAATCTAACGTATCTTGCGGCAGAGGCTGGTGGCGAAGGCAACCAACTCTTATTAGCCAACATGATCGTCACGATCGTCGTTTTCCTCTTGCTCCTCATCCTCTTGAAGAAATTCGCATGGGGCCCGCTCGTCAACATGATGAAAGCGCGGGAAGAGCATGTGGCTAGCGAGATCAACTCGGCTGAAAAGAGCCGTAAAGACGCTGAAGTCTACGTAGAACAACAACGCGAAGAATTAAACAAGGCGCGTACGGAAGCACGCGATCTTTTAGAAGCATCACGCCGTCAGGCAGAAGCAGAGCAAGCACGTGCGATGGAGCAGGCACGTCTTGAATCCGAAATGAGTAAGGAAGAAGCTCGCCGTGCGATCGAACGTGAACGCGCTGAAGCACAAGCTGCTTTGAAGAACGATGTCGCTCTTCAAGCAATCGCTGCAGCACGCCACGTCATGAAAACACAGCTTGCGACGGACGAAGCCGCTCAAAAAGCACTCGTCGATCAATTCCTTGCTGATACTAAGGGCACGAACTAATGCGTGATCACGTAGCGGGACGCTACGCAAAAGCGCTCTT
The DNA here is from genome assembly GCF_031844245.1 of Exiguobacterium sp. BRG2. NCBI lineage: Bacteria > Bacillati > Bacillota > Bacilli > Caryophanales > Exiguobacterium > Exiguobacterium sp. BRG2. Next base: position 194,981 of record NZ_JAUZUW010000004.1, on the reverse strand, counting down.
CGATCTTGCGCTTGAGCACCATGTGCTCGAGCAAGCAGAAGCTGATGTGCGGACGCTCGGCGAAGTGCTCCACGCAACACCAGAGCTCGCTTCGGTTTTAGATAACCCATCGATTTCTGCTGAAGAGCTCAAGCAAGTTCTTCAAACAAGCTTCACTGGCTTCAACTCGATCGTCTTGAACACGTTGCTCGTCATGGTCGAAAACGACCGGGCGGCAGAAATCGTCACGTTACCGGAACACTTCATTGCATTGTTGAATGAACACCGCAATGTCGCGACGGCAATCGTCACGAGTGCATACAAATTGTCAGACGAGGAACTCACGAAAGTGAAAGAGACGTTTGGCCAAAAATCAGGTAAAACGCTTGAAGTCGAGAACGTCGTCGACACGAGTGTCATCGGAGGACTTCGCGTTCAAATCGGTTACACGACATATGACGGTACGATCGAAACTAAACTAACGCGCCTTGAGCGTGAGCTGTTAAAAGCGTAAGAAAATAGGGGTGAAACGCATGAGCATTAGAGCTGAAGAAATCAGCGCCCTGCTTAAAGCGCGTATCGCGCAGTACGGTTCTACGATGGAAGTGAACGAGACAGGTACGGTCATCCAAATCGGTGATGGTATCGCTCGTGCACACGGACTCGACAACGTCATGTCGGGAGAGCTCGTAGAATTCGCTAACGGCACAATGGGCTTGGCGCAAAACTTAGAAGAAGGCAACGTCGGTATCATCATCCTCGGTGACTACCTTGAAATCAAAGAAGGCGACTCTGTTCGCCGTACGGGCCGCATCATGGAAGTACCAACTGGAGACGCACTCCTCGGACGTGTCGTCAACCCACTCGGTATGCCAATCGATGGTCTTGGTCCAATCGAAACAGAACACTACAACCCGATCGAGCGTAAGGCGTCTGGCGTCATGGCGCGTAAATCGGTACACGAACCACTTCAGACAGGAATCAAGGCGATCGATGCCCTCGTTCCAATCGGTCGTGGACAGCGTGAGTTGATCATCGGTGACCGTCAGACGGGTAAGACGTCGATCGCGATCGATACGATCATCAATCAAAAAGAAGAAAACATGATCTGTATCTACGTCGCAATCGGACAAAAAGAATCAACAGTCCGTGGCGTCGTCGAGACGCTCCGTAAAAACGGTGCCCTCGATTACACGATCGTCGTTTCGGCAGCGGCTTCACAGCCGGCTCCACTTCTTTACCTCGCACCATTCGCAGGTGTCGCGATGGGTGAACACTTCATGGACCAAGGCAAACACGTTCTTGTCATCTATGATGATCTTTCAAAACAAGCAGCTGCTTACCGTGAGCTTTCACTTCTCTTGAAACGCCCACCAGGCCGCGAAGCTTACCCAGGGGATGTCTTCTACCTCCACTCACGCCTTCTTGAGCGTGCGGCGAAGTTGAACGACGAGCTTGGCGCAGGTAGCTTGACTGCCCTTCCGTTCATCGAGACGCAAGCGTCGGATATCTCAGCTTATATCCCGACGAACGTTATCTCGATCACGGATGGTCAAATTTTCCTTCAATCGGATCTCTTCTTCTCAGGTGTCCGTCCCGCGATCAACCCGGGTCTCTCGGTATCGCGTGTAGGTGGTTCGGCTCAAGTAAAAGCGATGAAGAAGGTAGCGGGTACGCTCCGTCTTGACCTCGCATCTTACCGTGAGCTTGAAGCATTCGCTCAGTTCGGATCTGACCTTGATAAAGCGACTCAATCGAAGCTTAACCGTGGTGAGCGGACAGTTGAAGTCTTGAAACAGGACTTGAACCAACCACTTACTGTCGATAAGCAAGTCATCATCATCTATGCCTTGACTCGTGGTCACCTTGATGATGTTGCTGTAACGGATATTCGTCGTTTTGAAAAGGAACTCAACCTCTGGCTCGATCAAAACCGCAAACAACTTTGCGATGAGATCCGTAAGACAGGTAACCTTCCAGCAGACGAAGAGCTCGTAGCAGCAATCTCAGAATTTAAGAAAACGTTCCAAGCGACGGTCTAATCCGGCGGAACGCTCTTGAAACTAACAAGGTGGTGAATCGAAATGGCATCGTTGCGCGAGATACAAACGCGGATCAACTCGACGAAAAGTACGAAACAGATCACGAAAGCGATGAACATGGTTTCGGCGTCGAAACTGAACCGCGCTCAAGCACATAGCGCGAAGTTCCAACCTTACATGCTGAAAATGCAAGAGGTACTCGGAACCATTGCGAATGGCACGACAGGTGCGAGCCATCCGATGCTCGAGAAACGTCCCGTCAAAAAGACAGGATATATCGTCATCACATCGGATCGCGGCTTAGCTGGTGCATATAACGCCAACGTGCTGCGTGAAGTCTACCGGGAAATCAAAGAAAAGCATACTACGGACAGTTACGTTCTCTTCGTGGTCGGTAAAGTCGGTGTCCAGTTCTTCCGTTCACGCGGAATCACGGTCACGGATGCGATCACAGGCTTGAACGATTCTCCTTCGTATGTCGACGTCGCTGAGATCGTGAAGCGCACAGTGAGTGCGTTCACGATCGGCGAAATCGACGAGCTCAAGCTGTGCTACAACCACTTCTTATCTGTCATCAGCCAGGAAGTGAAAGTCGAAACCCTTCTCCCACTCGGAGAAATCGAAGCTTCGTCTTCGACGACTTATGAGTACGAGCCAAGCGAGGAACAAATCCTTGCAGAACTCCTCCCGCGTTATGCGGAGAGCTTGATCTTCGGTGCGCTTCTTGACGCGAAAGTAGCAGAACATGCGTCACGTATGACAGCAATGCAAAGTGCGACAGATAACGCAGATGACTTGATCGGTCGATTGACTCTCGTCTACAACCGAGCTCGACAAGCTGCGATCACGCAAGAAATCACAGAGATCGTCAGTGGGGCTGCTGCGCAGCAGTAATCCCGACTGGCGTAACGATAGGTAGGAGGAAACACGATGAACGAACTCGGTTTAAAAGGCCGCGTCGTCGCGGTCATGGGACCTGTCATCGACGTTAAGTTCGAAGGACACTTACCGAACATCTACAACGCGCTCCGTATTCAATATACGCCGCAAACTGTAGAAGAAGTGGCTATCGACTTGACGCTTGAGGTCGCCCTGCACCTTGGTGACGACGTCGTCCGTACCATTGCGATGGACTCTACGGATGGAGTACGCCGTGGAATGGAAGTACTCGATACGAATGCTCCAATCTCGGTACCCGTCGGAGAAGCGACACTTGGTCGCGTCTTCAACGTACTCGGTAACCCAATTGATGAAAAAGAAATCGCTGCTGACGTGGAACGTCTTCCAATCCACAAAAAAGCACCGACTTTCGATAACCTTTCAACGAAAGTTGAAATCCTCGAGACTGGAATTAAAGTCGTCGACTTGCTCGCTCCTTACATCAAGGGTGGTAAGATCGGTCTCTTCGGTGGTGCCGGTGTAGGTAAGACCGTCCTCATCCAGGAATTGATCAACAACATCGCCCAAGAGCACAGCGGTATCTCGGTATTCGCAGGTGTTGGTGAGCGGACGCGTGAAGGAAATGACTTGTTCCACGAGATGACGGATTCAGGCGTTATCAAACAAACAGCGATGGTCTTCGGTCAGATGAACGAACCACCGGGTGCACGTCTTCGTGTTGCCTTGACTGGTTTGACGATGGCGGAATACTTCCGTGATGAGCAAGGACAAGACGTTCTTCTCTTCGTTGATAACATCTTCCGTTACACACAAGCGGGTTCTGAGGTATCGGCCCTTCTCGGTCGTATGCCATCTGCCGTTGGTTACCAACCGACACTCGCAACAGAGATGGGTATGCTCCAAGAGCGAATCACATCAACAAACAAAGGTTCGGTTACATCGATCCAAGCGGTTTATGTACCAGCCGATGACTATACTGACCCGGCTCCTGCAACGACGTTTGCTCACTTAGATGCAACGACGAACCTTGAGCGCCGTCTCTCTGAGATGGGGATCTATCCTGCCGTGGATCCACTTGCTTCGACATCACGTGCCCTTTCACCGGAAATCGTCGGCGAAGAGCACTACAGTGTCGCTCGTCAAGTTCAGGAAACACTTCAGCGTTATAAAGAACTTCAAGATATCATCGCGATCCTCGGTATGGACGAGTTGTCAGAAGACGACAAATTAACTGTACACCGTGCGCGTCGTATCCAGTTCTTCTTGTCGCAGAACTTCCACGTAGCTGAGCAGTTCACAGGACAAAAAGGATCGTACGTCCCAGTTAAGGATACGATCCGCGGCTTCAAAGAAATCCTCGAAGGTAAACACGATGACTTAACGGAAGAAGCATTCCGTCTCGTCGGTCCGATCGAAGATGCGATTGAAAAAGCGAAGGCGCTTGTCTAAGTGACAAAGCATAAGGGGGACTTGAGATGAACACACTTCATGTCAATATCGTCACCCCGGATGGCGAAGTGTATGATGGCGATATCCGTATGGTCGTTGCGAAGACGATTTCTGGTGAGATCGGGGTTCTCCCGCACCACGTCCCACTCGTGACACCACTCGATATCAGCATCTTGAAGTTGCGCCACGAAGATGGCGGACGCACGTTGATCGCTATCAGCGGTGGCTTTATGGAAGTGCGCCAGGATACTGTAACGGTTCTTGCGGAAACTGCGGAGCAAGCAGACAAGGTCGATTACGACCGGGCTGCAGCTGCGAAGGTTCGCGCAGAACGTCGTCTCCAGGACACGAAATTATCAGAACTCGAATTCAAGCGTGCTGAACTTTCACTGAAACGAGCAGTTAACCGTCTCAGCTTGAAAGACTACGGTCGCGATTGATTCGACCAAAGACCCGAATTCCTTTGCGGAATCGGGTCTTTTTTTGTACGATACGTCAGTGGTTTTTCTAAAGACAAACGTTTTCCCAAGAGGGAGAACGATACAGGTTTAAAACGCCGTAAAAATGTAAAAGTACATTATATGCCTCGTCTTCACAATTTCTTCAACATTTTTTCTTTGGAAGACTAAATTTATCTTCAATAAATATATTTTATACGCTAAAATTAATTCAGCGTGTTCTTTTTTGTTTGCGCAATCATTCATTTTATGAAATCATAGTAAAGTTGGAGAATCTATGAAGAAGAGGTGCAACGAAAGTGACATCTATTGGTATGAGTGCGTTAGTTAGTATGCTGGTCTACATCGTAGCGATTCTACTCGCTTGGTGGTCCTTATTACCAGTCAAATGGGAGAAAATCCTGCAACATCCTAAAGGACCGCATGCGGTAGCCTTGCGAACGATTCTAGCCATTGCACTCGGATCGATCGTCGCTCGCTTTTTATTGGATTATGCCGGTTTTGCACAGCGTCTTCAGTTTTTAATTGGGTGAACTTGTAACTGCATTGTAAACCCTGAAATGGTAATTTGTTTTAACATGGAACAGGACACTGCTCTTTCAATGAAGGAACACAGTCATTTAGCAATCATCTAACACTATAATCGAAACGTCGTATTGGCTTTGGAGTAAGAGATCAACTATAGGGAAGTTTCTTTTCTAACATTCGTTGAATTCCAACTATGATCCTCACCAATCACGAATTGAACATACTAGAACAGAAACGAAGCAGAGGAGTAGGGAGAATGGAAAAAATCGTTGTCCGTGGCGGACGTAAATTAGCTGGAACAGTCAAAGTAGAAGGTGCAAAGAACGCGGTCTTAAAAACACTCGTCGCGACATTGCTTGCATCAGAGGGCCAATCGGTTCTTCAAAACGTACCACGTCTAGCAGACGTCTATACAATCAATAACGTCTTACGCAACTTGAATGCGGAAGTCGAGTTCGACGCTGAAGCAAACACGGTGACAGTCAATGCCGAACCGAATCTTAAAGATGAAGCGCCACTCGAATACGTCCGTAAGATGCGGGCTTCGATCCTCGTCATGGGTCCATTACTTGCACGTCTCGGTCGCGCACGTGTCGCGATGCCAGGTGGCTGTGCGATTGGTTCACGTCCAATCGATCTTCACCTAAAAGGCTTCGAAGCGATGGGCGCGAAGACGATCATCGGAAACGGATTCGTCGAAGCACATGTCGACGGTCGTCTCAAAGGTGCGAAAATTTACCTCGACTTCCCATCAGTCGGTGCGACAGAAAACATCATGATGGCTGCGACACTCGCAGAAGGAACGACAATCATTGAAAACGTCGCAAAAGAACCAGAAATCGTTGATCTTGCGAACTTCTTGAACGCAATGGGCGCAAAAGTCCGCGGTGCAGGTACAGAAACGATCCGCATCGAAGGCGTCGAGAAATTATATGGTGCGACACACTACGTCATTCCGGACCGGATCGAAGCAGGTACGTTCATGATCGCAGCAGCAATCACAGAAGGTGACGTCGAAGTCATCGGTGCTGAGCGCGAACACCTTCGTCCACTCATCTCGAAGATGGAAGAGATGGGCGTTAAGATCACGGATACAGAAGAAGGTCTCCGTGTCGTCGGTCCAGCGAAACTCGAAGCAGTCGACGTCAAGACGATGCCACACCCAGGTTTCCCGACAGACGTTCAGGCACAAATGATGGCACTTGTTCTCAAGGCAGGCGGCACATCGGTCATCACGGAAACAGTCTTCGAGAACCGCTTCATGCACGTCGAAGAATTCCGTCGCATGAACGCGGATATCAAAATCGAAGGTCGTTCATCGATCATCAATGGCGGCGTGCAATTACAAGGCGCAGAAGTGCTTTCAACAGACCTTCGCTCAGGTGCGGCACTCGTCACAGCAGGATTGATCGCTGAAGGCGAAACGCGCGTTGGCGCACTTCACCACATCGACCGTGGATACGTCGACTTCCACTTGAAGTTACAAGCACTTGGTGCAGACGTAGAACGTGTGACAGAAGAAGCGGCAGTCGTTGAAGAAACAGCTGCAACAAAACTTTAAGCACTCATTCAAGAGCATTCTCTCGTTTCCGGGAGGATGCTTTTTTTGTCGTCTTTTCAAAAAGATGACAATGAAATCAGAAAAGCCGAAAAAGAAAGTCGTTTCACGATGGGGCATATGCTAGAATTGAAAGGTATGTATACATAAATGGGTTAGACGTCCAAACGACGTTCTATATTTTGGAAGAATAGCCAGTGGGTAAAGGAGAGCACACGAGATGTTTTCAAGAGATATCGGAATCGACTTAGGGACGGCGAATGTCGTCATTCATGTAAAAGGTAGAGGTATTGTCCTCGATGAGCCATCGGTCGTCGCGATCGATAAGGCGACAGGCAAGATTCACGCGGTAGGGACAGAAGCACACTTGATGGTGGGCCGGACACCGGGAAACATCGTGGCCATTCGACCGCTTCAAGACGGCGTCATTGCTGATTTCGAAATGACAGAAGCGATGCTACGCCATTTCATCGATAAGATTGAGGTCCGTAAGATGTTCGGTGGAGTCCGCATGTTGATTTGTACACCAGCAAGCATCACAACGGTTGAAGCGAAAGCAATTCGTCAAGCCGGTGAAAAGTCAGGCGCGAAGACGGTCTTCCTTGAAGTCGAGCCGAAGGTCGCAGCAGTTGGGGCCGGTATGGACATTTGGATGCCAGCAGGGCACATGGTCATTGATATCGGTGGTGGAACGACGGATGTTGCCGTCCTTTCAATGGGTGATATCGTTTGCGGTGAAACGATCAAAGTCGCAGGTGACCGGTTTGATCACGACATCATCCGCTCGATCAAGGATACGCATAAGTTGATCATCGGGGAACGAACAGCACAAGCCGTCAAGACGACGGTCGCGACGGTCTCAGAAGACGGACGTCGTGAACAGATGGATATTCGCGGACGTAATCTCGTGACGGGCTTACCGCACAACATCACGGTGACATCAGAAGAGATGCATGATGCACTTGCAGAAGCAGCAATGGAGATCGTCGAAGCAACGAAGCGTGTGCTCGAGAAGACACCACCAGAGCTTGCTGCGGACATCATCGACCGTGGCATCATCCTGACGGGTGGGGGCGCACTTCTTGACGGAATCGACCAGTTACTTGCAAAAGAACTCGGCCTACCGGTTCTGATCGCAGAAGATCCGATGTTATGTGTCGCACGCGGTACAGGGATCATGCTCGACAATCTTGGGAAGTAAGAGCGTGTCAGCGTAAAGGATATGATTTTTCGTAAAAATTCATTCCTATAACGACCGTCTTGTCCTTCTCGCTTTCCACAGGCGGGAGGTAAGCCCCGACAGCGCGCATTTCATGCGAGTTGTCGGGGCTTACCTATCCCTGACGAAAGTGCTGCTTGCACTTTCTTTTCCTGCAGGAGTCGAGAATGGACAAGTTCGTTCGATACGAATCAAACCAATAGGGAGTCCGGTTTCCGAAGTACGTATCGGAAACTGGACTCCCCTTGTTTTAAACATAATGCTTAGTCCATAATGTCATGGTACTAAATGATTATGTGCCTCCTTGTGCTTCATCCGACTCCTACAGGAAAAAGCGCAAATTTTTGCGCTGTCAGAGACAAACAAGACCTGGGTTCACTGTTATACGAACAGTGAAGACTGGCTTGTGTCTCGCTTGAGGAAAGCGGATGAAAAGTAAAGGGGCATAAAGATGACTTACTGCGTACTACGCATGAAAGCCTGGTACGCTTCAAAATCATGATAGACGATGGCACTTGGTGGCAACGAACTTGCCATCGTCTGATTGACGAGCTGATTCAGCTGCGTCCGTGTTTTGCCGTAGAACGTAATGTCTGGTGTTTCCGGAAGCTCCGTGAATTCGATCGCATACGATAAACGATATCCGTTACTCGCCGCATACAGTGCATCCGACATCGTGATGGCGCCAAGTCCGTTACTACCACCATAAACGGTCCGGTAACTCATCAACGTGACTTCGTCAGCGAGGTCCATCGCCCACTCGCTAAGGGAACGCCCACCTGCATCCTGTACGGTATGGAACCAGAACGGGAGGAACAGTTGTAGCGGTAATCCTTCAGCAGATGATTTCTCACGGAAGGCGAGTAAGATCCGTTCATAAGAGGCGATGACTCCTGGCTGGTCCGTCTCCCATTCCGGTAAGGCGTACGGTTCGAGATCGACACTGATACCGTCCGGATGACTGATCGTCTCCTGCTGATAGGTCGAGATCCAGGCTAGCGGATCCTCGACGTTCGGTCGAGCTGTCGTTCCTTCGTTTGTAATCCAGCGTGGCTGTCCGAACAGAAAGTAGACTTCGATTCCGACAGCATGCGCTTTTTCAACGAACGTTCGGTAGAGAGTACGGTCACCCTCGACAGCGACATGCAGATAGACACGTTTCATCTGTCTGTTTGCCAGCTGATTGATCTTCGTTGAAATGGATTTGGCCTCTGGGATGGACCAGATGACCGTGTGACGAGTGACGGAAACGGCAGCTGAACTCTTGAGTGGTAGTCCGAATTGAAGCAACGACAGGCAGACTACGCCAATCAAAAAGCGTTTCATTTCAATTTCACTCCTTCGTGTGGATTACCTTACTATCGGTCGTTACGCATTGACTTATATGCATCAAAGGTCCTGTTCTACACTTTGACAGTTCAAATCCTAGACATTTCATAATGTGAAGTGTATATTAAAAGTTGTTGTTTTGAAATGAATTGTCAATTGAACTACCTCCACTTACGCTTTGCTTAGAGGCGGAGGATTCCTGAGTTATCCGACCTAACGGTCGAAACGTTATCAGGCTAACCCCGTCGTCCCGACGGTTGAAGAGGCCAAGATTCGTTCGGCTTCTTGTTTGAGGTTCAGTCCTGCGTTCACATCTCGGTCGTGATGGACCCAGCAACTCGGGCATGTCCATTCACGTAGGGCAAGATGTTTCACGTCTTTGTGTTGATGGCCGCAACTCGAACAGAGCTGGCTCGAGGCAAAGGTCTTCCCGACCTTCACGACGGTCTTGCCGTACCAGTCGGCTTTATACTCGAGCATGCGGAAGAACTCCGACCAGCTGACCTCGGAGATGGACTTGCTCAACTTGCGGTTCTTCTGCATGTTCTTTACTTGCAAGGTCTCGATTCCGATGACGTCGTGGTTTTTGACGATCTCGGTCGATACCTTGTGCAGGAAGTCAGTCCGCTTGTTGGCGATCTTTTCATGGATGTAGGCGACCTTCCGCTTCTGCTTCTGGTAGTTCTTCGCCTCGGAGAGTTTGATCTTTTTGTTCAGGGCGATGAGCTGACGTCGGGACAGCTTCCGTTGTTCGCGCGCCAGCTTCTTCTCTAGCATGCGGAAGTAGCGGTCGTTTTTGTACACCGTGCCGTCCGACAGGATGGCAAAGTGCTTCAGCCCGACGTCGACGCCGACGGACGAGCCGGTCTTGGGTAGTTCGTTGACCTCCTGCTCGACGAGCAGGGAGACGAAGTATTTGCCAGAAACCGTTCGTCGGATCGTGGCGTTCAAGATGCGACCCTCGACCTGTTTCGACTTGGCGAAACGAACCCACTTCATCTTCGGGAGTTTGAGGTTATTCCCGACAATCGAGACTTCAGGTAGTTGGGACCTTCCCTGGATATTTGTCTTATAGGATTGGACAGGGTTTCGCTTCGATTTGAAGCGAGGTCGTTCGTTCTGCTTTTTGAAAAAGCGGTCGTAGGCATCGGCTAGATGCCTGACACTGGTCTGTACAGACGTGCTATCAACTTCTTTTAACCAGTCGAACTCCTGCTTCAACAAAGGGAGTTCTTTCGAACAAGAGCCGTAGGATAGTCCTTTTCCTGTCGCCTTAAAGGTTTCATTCCACTTCGCCAAGAAGTGGTTGAAGACGAATCGTGAACAACCGATCGTCTTGGCGATCAGGATTTCTTGCTCTTTTGTCGGATAGATTCTGAATTTGTAAGCCTTATGTTTCAACATGATTTTTCACCTCCTTGAAGGTGGTATACCCTAAAGGATAGTTGGCGATTCATCTCCCACTTTCACTAGGGCTTCGCCTTCAACGTTTAGAAGTGGGGGTATTCTCGCCTAATTTTGATAAAAGGAAGTGATGCCACAATGCCATTGTGGAAAAGAAATTTAGTAGTCGTCTGGTTCGGTAGTTTTTTGACCGCTGCCGCCCTCAGTCTTGTATTACCGTTTTTGCCTTTATTCATTGAAGAACTCGGTGTCGACAGCCGACAAGATATTACGACGTGGTCCGGGATTGCCTTTGGTGCCACCTTCCTCGTCGCTGCGATCGTCTCACCGATTTGGGGACGTCTTGCCGATCGAAAAGGGCGTAAGCTCATGCTACTCCGAGCAAGTCTTGGTATGTCGATCGTCATGTTCTTAATCAGTTTCGTTCAAGACGTGTATCAACTCGTATTCTTACGTCTTGTCATGGGAGCCGTATCCGGATTCATCTCAGCCGGGATTACAATGGTTGCTTCCCAAACCCCAAAAGAGAAAAGTGGCTGGGCGCTCGGCACCCTGTCGACCGGTGGGATTGCCGGTGGATTGCTAGGACCTCTCATTGGAGGATTCCTCGCCGACGTTGTTGGGCTTCGACCCGTTTTTCTCTTTACGAGCGTTCCGCTCTTCATTACCTTCCTCGTGACCTACTTCTTCGTCAAAGAAGAATTCGTCCCACTGGAAGTCAAAAAGATGGCGTCTGGGAAAGAAATCATCCAGTCACTTCGCCATCCGGAACTCATTTTAAGCCTTTTCTTGACGACGTTCCTGATTCAGTTCGCGGCACAATCGATTAGTCCGATTCTGTCGCTGTATGTCCGGGAACTCAGTCCAGGTACCGAACGACTCGCCTTGTTATCTGGGATTGTTGCCTCGGCACCAGGGATTGCGGCACTGATCGCTGCACAACGGCTGGGTCGTCTATCTGATAAGATTGGCGCTGAGCGTGTCTTATTCTTTGCATTACTCGTCTTTGCAGCTTTCTTGATTCCGCAAGCATTCGTCACGGATACAAGTCAATTGATCGTCTTACGGATGGGAATCGGTTTTGCGACAGCAGCACTGCTGCCATCTGTTCAAACCTTGTTACGGAAGAATACGCCAGCGCATGCATCGGGACGGATCTTTGGATACAACCAGTCTGCGCAGTTCATGGGGAACTTCATGGGACCACTCGCAGGTGGACAGATTGCCGGTCACTTTGGTTTTGAAGCGCTGTTCCTCTTTACTGGCTTGATCGTCATCACGAATGCGGTGCTAGAACGATCACAAACGGCTGTCTTAAAGAAAAATCCGAATAACTAATGAGAAGCTTCCATTTCCTAGACTGTGTTTGGGGAACGGAAGCTTTTTTCATAGGATTCACCTTAAGTATCTTTAAATTAGTATCTAAAGTATAACAATATTTGTAAATTTTTAATATACAAGCTATGGAAAAGCGGATTATGGAATTGAAGTAGGTCTTTCGATGCATCTCTAATGGATATTACCGTTTTGTTCAAAAAAGCTCATAATTCCTCTTCGGTCGACCGATATACTGAAAGGAAAGAATTGAACATGAAGTCAATGAGGAGATGAATGCATGCTACGAGGAATGTATACGGCGTCAAATGCGATGCAGGCATTACAACGTCAACAGGAAATGCTCAGTAACAACTTGGCGAATGCGCGGACGCCGGGCTTCCGCGCTGATCAAGCGTCACTCCGGACGTTTCCGGAGATGCTGATCCAGCAGACAGCAAACAATGAACGGACGGGGGTGCGGGGAGTCGCGACGGTCGGGAAACTCGCGACCGGTGTCTTCATGCAGGCAGCGACCCCGAACTTCACGCAAGGTTCGATCACGGAGACAGGCAATGCGACCGATCTGCAAATCAGTTCACTTGAAGGAGCACCGCTTTTCACGATTCGTCACCGGGATCCGTTGACAGGAGAGGAAGAGACGCTTTATACGACGAACGGACAGTTTGCCGTCGGACAAGACGGTCTACTCCGGACGACAGAGAATGATCTCGTTCTTGATACGAACGGGCAACCACTCGACGTCGTCAATGAGGACTTCAAAGTTGACGCGGACGGAGCCGTCACGGATGGAAATGGTCAAGCGATCGGCAATCTCGGTCTCGTCGTAACGGATCAACCGGAGACGCTCGAACGGACCGGAAATGGTCTATTCCGGTCAACCAATCCATTGAATGCCGGAAACGTTCGAGTCGATCAAGGTGTACTCGAACTCGGAAATGTCGAGATTGAACAGACGATGGCGGAGATGAATGCTGGTCTGCGTCAGTTCGAAGCCAATCAAAAAGTCATTCAAGCGTACGACCGGACAGCAGAAAAAGCTGTTTCCGAAATCGGACGCGTTCGCTAAATAGGAGGATATGATGCAATCAATCTATACATCCGCAAGTACGATGGGACAACTGCAAAAACAGCTTGATACGACCGGGCAAAACCTTGCCAATGTTGATACGAACGGCTATAAACGGCGGGATGCTCAGTTCAATGAACTACTCGTCCGTAACATCAATAACCAAGCGACAGGCTTCACACCAGGTCCCTTGACGACGCCAGAAGGTCTTCGACTCGGCGTCGGTGGTTATGTCGCGAACGAAGCGACACGTTTTGGCGTCGGAACATTCCGGACGACGGATCGAAAACTCGATGCGGCACTCGGAAACCCGCACCATTTCTTCGGTGTCATCGATACGGATGGCGTGACGAAGTTTACGCGGGACGGAAACTTCCAGTTGTCGCCGCAAGCGAACGGACAAGTCCTGTTGACGGACGATGCCGGGCGCTCCGTCATCAACCAGGCGAATGATCCAATCGTCTTACCGGCGAACGCGACCGAGATTGAACTGAACAAGGACGGCAACATCACCGGCATCTTAAACGGGGATCGTCGTGTCCTCGCTCGAGTGGGTGTCGCGAACATCCCGAACTACGGAGAGCTGACGGAAGTCGGGGGTGGCTTGTTCACAGCAACCGGACAATACCAGAATGCGACGGGTAATCCGTTGACGGTCGGTCGGCTTGAGACATCGAACGTCGATATGGCGCTTGAGATGACGAACTTGACGCAGCTCCAGCGAGCGTATCAGTTTAACTCGAAAGCGTTGATGACGAGTGATCAGATGATGGGGATCGTCACGTCACTGAAATAAAACATCACAAAAGGGTGATGCTTCTCACAAGAGAGGTATCACCCCTTTTCATTATTTTTCCTGTAACGCAAGATAGATCGCGGCCATGTCCGCGTCGCCGTAAGCGGGTTTCGCATCAGTGTAGCTAGCGTCCGTTGCTTGCGCAAGGGGTAGCTCAAGCTGTTGTCGTCTCGCTTCTGCCGTGATGAGTCCAAGATCCTTTGCCATCAGACGGAGCGAGAAAGCAGACGGGAAGTCGTTCTTCCGGTACATGTCACGTTTACCGCTGAAGAGGGGAGTGTTCATCCCGGAAGCACTGATCATCTGGATCAGCTTCTCTTTCTCGAGCCCGGCGCCTTCTCCAAGCAGTAATGTTTCCGCGACCCCTTGGCCGACGACTGCGAGCAATAAATTGATGGCGAGCTTCGCCGCACTGCCTGAGCCATGTGGTCCAAAATGAATCGTTTCCTTGCCAAGTAGGTCAAAATACGGCTGACAAGTCGCGACGACGTTCCCGTCACCTCCGGCAAGCAGGACGAGCTGACCGTTTTCTGCGACCGGAACGGAGCCCGAGACAGGCGATTCCAGATACGTCCCGTCATTCTTTTCGACGAGATGAGCCATCTCCTTCGTTTCTTCTGGTGATATTGTACTTAAGTTAACGATCGTCTTACCGGTGAGGTTCTCTTGGATACTTTCGAGAACGGACGCGACGGCAGGTCCGTCCGCTAACATGACGAAGAGAATGTCGCTCTGACGTACCACGTCCTGTACTTCTTTGACAGCTGTTGCTCCTAATTCTGTCAACGGAGCAGTCTTTTCATACGTCCGGTTATAGACGATCAGATCATGACCGCCGTCGAGTAGCCGTTTTGCCATCGGTACACCCATATGTCCTAAACCGATCCATCCGAGTTTCATGTCGATTCCTCCTTAAAATAATGCGCTTTTGACTATACCCCTCGCTTCGCCGAATCTAACGACAAAACAGACCGTCCACATGATGTGAACGGTCGTGTGATTAATCTTCATAGGTGAGGATGGTCGAAATAACGGCGATAGGGAAACGAATCGTAAAGGTTGATCCGACACCGACGACGGATTCGACATCAATCGTTCCGTTGTGGTGCTTGACGATCTCCTTACAAATCGACAGACCAAGACCGGTTCCGCCAATTTTGCGTGTCTCGGAGTTATCGACACGATAGAACTTATCGAACAATTTCGGAAGGGCGTCTTGCGGAATCCCGATGCCTTCATCTTGGATACGGATTTGAGCGAAACCAAGTTCATTTGTAATCCGTATCAAGACTGTACCACCGTTTGGCGAATACTTGACTGCGTTGCTGAGCAGGTTGTTCAGCAACTGTTTCATCTTTTCCGCATCCCCGTCGATCATGATTGGTCCACGAGCCTCGAAATCAATTATATGCGTCTCATGGGAGACATCATAAAACTCAATCAAGTCCTGGGCAAGTTCAACGACATCGAACGTCGTCATCTCATAACGGTGTTCACTCGACTCCATACGCTGGACATCGAGGAAGTCGTTGACGAGTGTCGTCAGGCGACCGGTCTCGGAGTGGATCGTCTGGAGGTACTTCCGTTGCCGTTCCTCCTCGAACCGTTTGTTGAGCATCAGCTCCGTGAAGCCATAGATCGAAGAGAGCGGTGTCCGTAACTCATGCGAGACGGTCGAGACGAACTCCTCTTTCATCCGCTCGGCTTCCGTTTCTTTCGTCACGTCGCGGAGAACGAGCATCGTACCGACCCACAGGCCATCGACCTCGATCTTCTCAGCGTAGATCTGGATGTAAGTACTATGCTTGCGGATCGAGACGATCAAGCTGTCTTTCGGTAAATCGAGTTCGACGATCTGTTCGATGTAACGTTCGAATGCTGCCGGTTCGTCAATGATGTCAGCGAGTGCTTGCATCGCTTGCTCGAAGGCAGAACGTTCTTCGTCTTCGAACGTTGTCGGGACTTCCGGAAACAACGTCATGAGGGGTTCGTTGACGAGCAACTCATCCGTCTCATGTTCGATGTAGACGACAGCTTCGCGAATCGAGTTCAACAGTTGCGTCGTCTTGTTCTTCTCGCGGATCATTTCCTCATAGATCCCCATCCGTAGGAGAGAGAGCGACAATTGATGCGAGAACGACAAGATGTCGCTCATCTGCTCCGTCGTGAAGGCATCACGATAACGAACGAGATAGATGCAGGCGATCATATGCTCTTTTGACGGATCAAGGACCGGAACCGCGACTTCATACATATAGTACGGGTACGGAAGCGGGCTTTCGTGCGCTACCTGTTTCGATGAGTGCACAGGACGCTTCAAGAGACGTGCCCGGTGCAGGAGCGACTGATCGTCAGAGGCGAGACGACCGACCATCTCTTCTGTCATTCCGTAATCGATCGTCGAGCGGACTTCCTGTTGATCGAGGAACAAGAGGGCACCGATTTCAGAATGCGTGATCGAGACGAGTTTCTCGATGATTTCCGGATAAGCCGTCAACGTCTCACGAGAAGCAAGCGTCTCAGTCAGTTCATTGCGATACTTGAGGTGTTGTTCACTCCGAAGTGTGATATCAAGCGCTTCCTCGAGTTCTTCCTGCTGCGCTTGCAATTCTTCTTGCTGCGCGACGAGTTCTTCCTGTTGCGCTTGGAGTTCTTCGTTCTTCGCGAGCATATGGACTTTATTGTCCGCGATCGAAGCCGCCATCTGATTGAACGATGCCGTTAGCGTATGCAGTTCATCCTTACATTTCGGTAACGGAATCGCTTGGATGTCTTCCCCTGATGCAAGTAGAGCACTGTCGTGGGATAGCGTATTGATCTGTTTCGTGACGCGGCTGATGAATGGGCGAACGAGAGATAAGAGGACGAGAATCAAGACGACGAGATTCGACAGCCAGATGAACTGCGCGACACGCATCTCACTTAAAAGATCGTTTTTCGCGTCCATTTCCTTCTTTTCGATCAACGTCAGATAATCTGAAAGCAACGTATCAATCCGTGTCATGTCGACGTCTGCTTCTGATAAGCTGACCGACCCGCGTAACGTCCCATTTTTGGTGAACAAGTCTTTCCCGTTGGAAAGAGCAGCGAGCGTGTCAGGAGTCACAAAGTCTTCATTGATCTTCCCGTCCTTTTTTCCTTCGACGTATTCGTTGAGAAGTGGAAGAGATGTACCGAAATAATCGTTATAAATGCGACGAGTCGCTGTCGCATATTCTTTCCCTTGCTCATAAATTGCATACTTTTCGAACCACGTCGTCAGACGATTGATTTCCTGCTGATTCGTCTTCACCTGATCAAGTGTTTCCTGTGAACCAGTCAATAAGTAAGATTTGACGTTACTTTGCGCGACGGTCCATTCGTTAGCGAGTGCATTCGCATTCGTCCGCCGTTCACGTAAATCATCAAATGTTGCATTGGCTTGATCGATCTTCTGTTCCGTATAGAAATAGACGATCGCAGACGTGATGCTAAGCGCGACGAACACCATATAGAAGGCGAACATCAATTGACGACCGATGGTACGATTAATCCATTTCACTGGGGTATCCTCCGTATTCTGTTTTACATGTATGAAAAAGATTGCTTAAATGCCGAATATATTCATCTTACGTAGTTTTTAAGGTCTCGGCAAATTTGAATCTGCAAAAACCACTAAAACAAATATATCATATATTTGTTAATTAATATTAAATGATACATTTTTTAAGAATAAGGATTAAGAAGCAATGTTTTAAGGAAAAACCATAGAAGATATTGAACTTCATCATTTTAAGTAGGGAAGTGGTCAGATGCAAAAAATGTTTGAAAACAAATGGTATCGATTCGCATGGTGGGTCATGACATTGCTCATCATCGTCTGGATTGGCGATCATGTTACGTTCTTGTTCCGACCGATCGCAATTCTGCTTCAAATGGTCGTACCACCCCTTGCAATCGCTGGGATTCTCTACTATGTCCTGTTGCCAATCGTCGAGTTGCTCGAGAAAAAGATGAAGCGGCGACCTGCTGTCTTAATCGTGCTCGTCGGTTTAATCGGTATTTTAACGACACTCGGCTTCATCTTTGGTCCGATGTTGTCGGAGCAGATCACACAGTTCGTCAATTCGATACCGACGCTTGCGACACAGTTCCAGCGCCAATTGATTGACGTTCGAGACCAACTCGAAAACAGTGCAGCTTTTTCACGTTTCCTATCAGGACCGGATAACTTGTTCAATAAGTTCTCAGGGAATATCTCGGAATACGCATCGACGTTCCTGAAGAACATCGGTACGGGTGTCGGTGGATTCGTCAGCGTCCTGACGACAGCGGTCGTGACGATCATCATCATTCCGATCATGTTGATCTATATGTTACTTGACGGCGATAAGCTTAAAGGTAATCTCGTTAAGCTGATGCCGTATGAGTACCATAAGGAAACGCAAAAAATCCTCGGGGACGTCCACGTGACGATCATGAGCTACATCCGCGGGCAAGTCATCGTCAGTATCGGTGTCGGGATCATCGCCTATATCGGATATCTCATCATCGGGATCGATTATGCGTTGTTACTGGCCTTGTTTGCGACACTGACGAACATCATTCCGTTTCTCGGTCCGGTTCTCGGTGTCATTCCAGCATTGATCGTCGGGTTCATCCAGGATCCAATCCTTGCGATTTATGCGATCATCGTCATGACGGTCGCGCAACAGATCGATTCGCACATCATGTCACCACTCGTACAAGGGAAGACACTCGATGTCCATCCGTTGACGATCATCATCGTCTTGCTCGTCGCGGGGAACATCGCCGGTTTCTTCGGAGTCTTGCTAGGTGTACCGTTCTACGCTGTCATGAAGGTCGTCATCTTAAACATCCGTCGTCTCTATCACCTCCGATCGCAAAAGAAGATGGTCATCACGGAGGAAGAAAAGACGTTCGATACGATCATCACCGAGCGCGATTGAGTTTTGAAATTCATGTAAAAGTGCGTCATACTGAAAAGGTAGCTAAGAGAAGGGGGCAAGAATCAGATGGATTCACGTCATACCGAAGAACAAGCCGATCTACTGGCGTTGCAAAAATTTCAACACAACTTCGAGAACAGTCTCAAATCGAGTATCATTTATCTCTTACGTGATGGAGCGTTGACGATCGGGGAACTCGAGCAACGGATTGATCAGTCACACGGGCAAATCCTCGAGCAACTGCAGGAGCTGATTGAAGACGGACTCGTCATCCAGCAGATGTCTGAGAAAGTGCATGGACTGGCCTATTATTTGACGGCACCGGCAGAAGACCTCGTTCGACAATTCACGGAATCGATCCGGTGGAGTAAACAGCACATCCGATATTAAACAGCAGGATTCTAGACCTCTGAGCAGCTGCTCGGAGGTCTTTTTTACGTTTTTTAAAGCGATACTCCTATAAAAAGGGCATGCGAGGAAAGAACCAGATCAAAACAAGGCGATACATTTTTTTTCAATACTTCTGAACGAGCGAACGAGCTTGAAGAGTAGTAGATAAAAGCAGAGCAGGAACCAAATCATCCGTTGGTTCCTGCTCTGCTATCATTTTTGGACGGCGCTGAATGCGTCTTCGGATTCGATTCCGGCTTTACTGACTGCTGTGACGACGAAACGACCGGTTGCATCTTCAGGGAGCGGGAATGCTTTACGCTCGATCGATTCCGTTGTACCGAGTTTTTTACGTTTTCCGTCCTTCTCTTGATAGATGTTGTATTTGACGACATCCTCATCTGTTGAGGCATACCAGTTGATGAATCCACCACTGACACGGATGTTCGTCGCTGGTTTTGGTGGTGTCTTGACGGGATCCGATGCCTTTTCGTCTAGTTCCGTGAAGACGACGAGGCGGTTATCATACGTTCCTTGATTCTGATCGTACGTTCCGATACATGTAATCAAATTCAAGTTCCGGGTGTCGGCAGGACCGAAGATTTTCTTCAGTGGTGCCTTTAGGTGATTGTACTGGACGAGCTCTTTGACACGAAAGACGAGCTTACGTCCGGAAGCGTCCGTCACTTCGACCGGATCGCCCTTTTTCAGTTCATGCAGTTTATAGAAGATGGCTGGACCAGTCTTCGTATCGGTATGCCCGTCAATGACGGCGTTCCCGACATCACCCGGACGCGGACCGAACTTATACCAACCGGCTTGTTGTTCATTTTTAGGCGTTGCCATCGCGCCGTCTTGGTCGAGTCCGACTTGTTCGACCTTCGTCTTGATGTCGTGTTTCGGGATGAAGAGTTGTTTTGGGAGCTCGACCTCCGTGGTCGAGAGATCCTTGAACTCCTTCTTAAAGATTTCTGACGGCTTGAGCGGATCTTCCTTCGTCTCGGAAGAGGCCACGGATTCTGTTTTAGCATCACCTTGCGTGATGTTCGATGTGTCCGGTTTTGGTTGACCGAACAAGAGGAACAGCAATGTTCCGACCGATGCGACCATCAAAAGAATGCTCGCTGGTAATAGCCATCGTTTCATGTGCGCGTAGCTCCTTTCCGAGAGAAGGGGTTCCCCCTATGTAAAAAAACAGGATAGCGGATCGCTATCCTGTTATGGAGTATACCCAATTTCTTAGGCGTTTTGACGTTTGCGTGCGAGGACAAGACCAACTGCTCCGAGTGCAAGACCGAATACTGCGATCGCACCAGTTGTTGCAGCTGTATTGTTGTTGTCGCTCATACCACCGTTACCTGTGTTCGGCATTGATCCTGGAGTACCATCCATGAATTTCTCTGGTGATTGTTTGACGATGGCATCACCGAGGTTAGCCCCTACGCCGTACATGTAAGCGTAAGACTCACGGAATGTGTCGACAGAACCTTTGTAGTCGCCTTCAACATACTGCATGAATGTGTCTTGGACGTACGTCTCGTGACCTGATACGGCTTCTTGTGCTGCTTTTGTTGGAAGGTTTTCTTCTGTAACTGCACCAAGGAATGCGCCGAAGTCGTTCGAGAACATTTTGAGCATATCTTGCGCGTCACCCATCAATTTCTTGTCGTCGTTGACGGCTGCTGTGACAAGGTTCGCTTGGGCTTCGATGTGATTTTTCGTCCAAACTTGTTCGAATTGATCGGCACCGGCTTGACCGTAGATCGATTTGATGGCTGCTTTGAAGTCAGCTGTGTGCATATCTTCAGCCCAGTTTGCTGCATCGTAATCTTTCGCTTGGTCAACACCAGCTGTCATGCTGAGGTTTGCAAGAGCAACGTGTTCAGCTGCGAGGCTGTTGAGTGTTGAACGAAGATCTGCTGCTTTTGAGTCAGCTTTCGTGTTGTCGAATTTCTCAGGCATCTGTGTTGTGATTGCGACAGAGAGTGCTTTAGAGATATCATACATGCGGCTGTATCCTTCACGGAACGTGTTGTACGATCCTTCGTAGTCACCCGCTGCGTATTGTTGGAAAGTCTTGTAGACGTCTGCTTCGTGAGCACGGAGAACTTCTTCAGCTGCTGCTTTCGGGAGTTTACCTTCCGTTGCTGTATCGAGGAAGCTTGAGAGGTCTTGTACGAACTCTTCTGTTTCTTTCTTCGAAGCGTTGATACCGTCTTGGTCATCCGCTTTTACGGCTTTGACGAGGTCTGTCGTATATTTGTTGTGAGCAACGAAGATCTTCTCGAATTGTTTCGCGCCTTCGTCACCGTAGACAGAAGCGATCGCTGGCGTCATGTCGAGTGCGTTTTGTTTGAGTGCTGCTTCGTAATACTGTGCGTCTTTTGAACCGTCATATTGTTTCTTCATGTCCATGACAGCAAGAACGAAGTGCTCAGAGAGTAATTGATCGAGTGTGGCACGAAGGTCAGCGGCTTTCGTTTTGACCGTGACGTTTTTCGGTGCATCTTGTTTCATGTCTTCTCCGCCACCGGAAGCGACTGCTGCCGTTCCTGGTAGTACGAGTGCTGCTGCCATTGCTGATGCTGCGAATTTTTTCGTGTGTTTCATCTGAAATCATTCCTCTCATTTTTTGGTTTATTTGGTAGGTGTTTCTTGCCTGTTCTGAATAGCTTACGCATCACTGGTCGATTTGGATTGCATGAAGTTTTATTTTTTTGAATAGACTGTTGAAGTGATGTTTCATGCCATCCGGTGGCCCGTTGCTGCGTCGTTCTGGAAAGCTTACGCCGAGCCGTTCATTTTGGATTTAAAAAAATCGCCAAAAACCGCAGATCGTGGGAAACTGTTTTTCTGCTTCCTTATATACACAAACTAAAATTTTTTAGAGAAATTGCCTGTCTGGTCGTGTTACACTAGTTGCGGAACACGTTTTGTAGCGAATTTGGAACTATTTAATACCAGGTACTAATATGCTATACTGTTCTCAGACTGAATCAATGAAAGGTGATCAAGATGGTACAAAACCAAACAGGCACGGATCAGCCAACGCGTGAACGCCTGAAGAAGAAGCAACAGCCTTCGAACCAGGAAACCGGCAATCCGGAGCACAAATCAGAGCGACGTCTTCGTGCGTACTCGACACGCCGAGTTCCGATCGTCGTACGTGTACTGATCGTTCTCGTTCTCATCGTCGTAGCACTGATCGTCGGCGCAATGGTGGGTTATGCGACGTTTGGTGGTGGCGAGGCAATGGATGTGTTAAAGCTCGACACATGGACCCGCATCACCGATTTTTGGATGAAATCTTAATTTTAATCAGTGATGGGAGCTGTCGAATATGTATACAATCGAACAAATCAAGGAAGTCATTCCGCACCGGTATCCGTTTTTACTCGTTGACCGCATTTTAGAAGTCGAAGAGGGCAAACGTGCCGTTGGAATCAAGAACGTGACGGCGAACGAAGAATTCTTCAATGGTCATTTTCCGGAATACAATGTCATGCCTGGCGTCTTGATCGTCGAAGCACTCGCACAAGTCGGTGCCTTCGCTGTGCTGAAGATGGAAGAAAACCAAGGGAAGCTCGCCTTCTTCGCAGGAATTGAAGGATGCCGCTTCAAACGTCAAGTCGTTCCCGGGGATCAGCTCCGCCTCGAAGTCGAATTGACGAAGGTCCGTGGACCAATCGGTAAAGGTCGTGCCACAGCCACAGTCGATGGGGAAGTCGCCTGTGTCGCTGAACTGACGTTTGCTATGAAGTGAAGCCAACATGAAACGCTGGCTGATCCCTCTCGCGATTTCCTTACTTGTCATTCCGGGTTGTCAGCGCGCGGAACAAGCGAAGACCGCTTCCCCGACGGTCATCGTGGATCCCGTCAAGCGTGCCGGGCAGACCGAGAACATTTCCGCACAGGTCACGCTGACGGAAAATGACCGGATGCGTCTCGTCATCCGGACAGCGAATGATATTCGGCTCGATGACCAACAGGTCGATATCCGCCTCGATGTCGCCAATCAATCAATTCCGTTTCCGTTCGTCTCCTTCCAAGCGAAGAAGATGGGGGAAATCCGGACCTATACGTCCGATACGACGATTGAAAAAGAAGTCTTCGATGACCAGCGTCTTCCGGTCCTCATCATTGATGCAGGAGCAGGGCGTGGGATCGAGATTCCGCTTGAGATCGTTAAATAAGACAGCAGGGTGAGCATTTTGCTCCAAATGCTGTCTTATTTTTGTTTTGTTTCAAGTCATCAGGGTAATCAAAACCTATACAAAGGAGGAATCAATATGGATCACGCAATACAGCAACGACTGACGGATTGTATTCTCGCCTGTAATCATTGTTTTGATGCCTGCTTGAACGAGGAACATGTCGGACATATGTCAGATTGTATTCGACTCGACCGAGATTGTGCCGATATTTGCAACTTATTACTACAAGCGATCGCTCGAAACAGCGCAAATGTCGCGGTCCTTGCGAAGGCATGCGAAGAAATCTGTGAGGCATGTGCGACTGAATGTAGCAAACATGATCATGACCATTGCCAAGCTTGTGCGAAAGCATGTACAGAATGCGCGCAAGCATGTAGTCAGCTTGTGTAAAGAGACCGACTCAAAAAAGAATGACGCGTCTTTTCACGCCCTTTCCTCAGGAGAGACACAAGCCCGTTTTCCTGCTTCATTCAAGCAGGAAAGCGGGTCTTATTTGCCTCTGACAGCGCATAATGCGCTTTTTCCTGTAGAGCAGCGTGTGACGCGTCATTCTTTTTTTACGTGATAAGGGTGGCGGATCATCATTCTGCCACCCTTATCTTTGTAGAGGACGACATATGAGTCAGCCCTTTTTTTAATATAAAAAAATAGAATAAATTCAAGATTTTTTCTGGTTATTTTTGGCTGATTTGTTTACTATTTAGGGAGGTAATATTAAAACACGATAGGAGCATACATACCCTTATGAAAAAATTAAGCTTACTTTTGATGGCACTCGTCGTTGCATTTGGTCTGAAGTTACCGGTCTACGCGGAAACTGTCGAGTGGGATGTCACAGGAACGGGCACGGGTCCGTATACGTTAACGTTTAAGGGCGCAGGAATCGTCGATATCACGTCGGAGACAGCACTTGTCTTTGAAGAGGGCGTGACAGGAAAAGACGTCAACATCCAAGAAACACCGGTCGTGACGTTCACGGCGGAGACGGCACCTGTCGTCAAAGTCGTCTCAGCAGATGGCCAGCGGACGGTTCTCGTCCAGTTCGGTAAAGTCGTTACACCAGATGAGCCGACGACAGACGAACCGACGACAGAGACACCAAAGACGGATGAGCCAGTCACAGAAGACCCAGCGACTGACGAACCAGTCAAGGAAGAACCAACACCGGAAGAGCCTGTGAAGGAAGATCCAGTCAAAGAAGAGCCGACATCGGAAGAACCAGCGACTGAAAAACCGGAGACTGGTGATGACGCGACACCGACACCAGTCGAAACACCGACGACGGCAACGATCGAAGGAACGATCTGGTACGATGAGAACGAGGACGGGATCCGTCAAGAGAAGGAAACACGTCTCGATGATATCCGCGTCTCTTTGATGAATCGGAACGAAGATGTCATTGATGAAGCCTACACGAAGAACGGCGCATACAGCTTCAAGAATTTGAAGCCAGGAACGTATGAAGTGAAAGTCGACGGATATGATATGGGTTACTACTTCTATTCCGAGCAAAACGTCGGTGACGACCGGGCGATCGATTCCGATGTCGACGAAGACATGGGAACGAAAAAAGTCCGTCTCGTCGCAGGACAAACGGAAGTGATCGACGCTGGTCTCTACGGCGACGAAGAGCTTGACGGTATGTTCGAGCATTGGTTAGCTGTCGTCAACTTCTTGGATGCGAACGGGAACCAAAAACCGGATTACGATGAAGAAACGGTTCCTGCAACGTATACGGTGACCGATGCCATCACAGGCAAAGATGTCTATCAAGAGAAGATTTCAAAAGATGACTTGATGATGATCCAACTCGATCCAGGTACGTACACAGTCAAGACGGAAGTCGCAGAAGGCTATACGATCAAAGCGATGCATCATCTGGACATGGATGCTTTGATGGAAGATATGGATGAAGAGATGTATGAAGACTATGAGTCATTCGCCCAGCAAGCAAAAAAGATGAAATTGATGGCGCACGATGAAGAAGCCTTGACGCCAGAAGAACAAGAAATGGTGGATGAGTTGTTGAAGTACTTTGAGCGGAAATCACCGGAAGCGGGTGTGACGATCGAAGAAGGTAGCTTCGGTACGATCTTGCTCGCAGAAATTGCGAAAGTAGAACCGGTCGCGAAGCCGACGCCAAAACCAACACCAAGACCAACGTCAACAAAAACGCCAGTCAAAGCAGTCGATGCTGCGGCAAAACAGTCGACGACAACAGCAACGGGAACATTACCACAAGCTGGGGAAGACAAGCCATTCCCATACGCAGCAACAGGAGCAGGTCTTGCTGTCGTAGGTCTTTGGTTACTCGTTCGTCGTGGAGCTTAATCATTACAGGGGGACCTTCTACAAGGAGGTCTTTTTTTTGATGTGTGTATTCTTTGACACACACGCACACATGTGTGTATAGTAAAGGTACTACTAAAGGAAAGAGGGATGACGATGTTAACGACAAGACAGATTAGTGAATTGTTGCGCGTCTCAGAAGAAACGGTCCGTCGCTGGATCCGGACAGGTGAATTACATGCCGAACAGGACGGAAAAGGGTATCTCGTCGATGAGTTGGCACTGAAACGTCTCGTTGATCAGAAGTCACAAATTCCAGGTACGGCGATGAATAAGATTCTCCCACTCATCCAAGACATGTTCGGACCGGAAGCAGCGCAGTTCGCAAAATCGAACCTGTTCGATCCACTCCGTCAATCGATGGAACAGGCACCATCGAAACCGGAAGCGTCGACAGAGTCACTCGCAGAAGAACTCGATCGCCTGAAACGGAAAAAACGTCGTCTTGAACTCGAGCATGAACTGAAGTTACTAGAGATTGAAGAAAAAATCGCAGCGATTGAACGGAAAGCCCAGTCGTAAAGACAAAAGTGATGTCCCCGATATAGGAGACATCGCTTTTTTCGTTTTGCTACAAGAAAAACCCACTTCACGAGGCGGAAGGGGTTTTGTCGTTTGCGTGTTTCTTTTTACGTTTCCAGTACCAGTAGGCAAGTCCCAGTCCAATCGGGATTGCGACCAGGTACGGATTGGCTTCGATGAAGCCGATCATCTCAAAGAGCGCGAACCATCCACTGAGTAAACCGAGGATGAGTAAAATCGTCCGTAGTGCTTCGGGAAGCTTGCGGATCCGATACGCAATGAGACAGACGAGGCAAAAGATAATGATAGCCACGAGCATTCCTCCCATTCCCGTAATCCAGTATAGCGTATTCGGAAAGCTTTTTCGATGCACAAATCTTCTGCTCTCCCGTATAGTGGAGACAGAGAAACTATCGAAGGACGTGATGGAATGCAACTGACAGTGATTGGAACAGGATATGTCGGTCTTGTGACGGCCATTGGACTGGCTGAAAATGGACATAACGTGACATGTGTCGACTTGAACGCTGATCGGATGGCCCAACTAACACGAGGAATCCCACCGATTAAGGAAGAGGGAATCGAAGAAGCGTTAATCGCAAATCAACAACGAATGACGTTCACGACGGAATATCCAGTCGCAAAGACATATCTTGTCGCTGTCGGAACACCAGAGAAAGCGGACGGCAGTTGCGACTTATCGGCGGTAGAAGCTGTTGCCGCCCATATTGAACGAATCGCGCCAAGTGCGGCTGTCGTCATTAAATCGACAGTGCCACCTGGTACGACGATGCAACTGGCGATGCAGTATCCAACGTTACGCTTTGCAATGGTGCCTGAATTTTTACGGGAGGGTACAGCACTCGCTGATATGCGACATCCTCACCGTGTGGTCATTGGAACGAATGATGAAGACTTATCAAACGAGCTTGCGACACTATTTGCGACGACCGCTCCTCTTGTCGCAGTCGATCCGACGACGGCAGAGTTGACGAAGTATGCAGCGAATAGTTTTTTAGCAGTGAAAATCAGTTTTATCAATGAAATCGCGCGACTAGCAGATGCAGTTGGTGCTGATGTCTCTGATGTCGCAAAAGGCATCGGTCTTGATCCGCGGATTGGCTCCTCGTTCTTACGAGCTGGAGCTGGATATGGCGGCTCCTGTTTCCCGAAAGACATCGCAGCACTCACGACGCTCGCTCGTCAGCATGATCAGCAACTTCACGTCATCGAAGCAGCTGATAAGACGAATGAAGCACAACTGGACTATGTGTTACAAAAAATCCAACCGCGGACAGGAATGCGCGTGGCGCTACTCGGTCTCGCCTTTAAACCAGGAACGGATGACTTACGTGATGCGCCGGCATTACGACTAGCGACACGTCTTGAGCAATTCGGCGTCATCGTAACCGGATATGACCCTGTTGCGCGGACGCTACTCGATCAAAAGCAAACGGTCGAAGAGGCGTTACAGGACGCAGATGTTGCCGTCATCATGACGGAGTGGGAAGAACTCCGTCTTATCACACCAGAGCAGTTCATTCGTCAGATGCGTCAGCCACGTGTCGTCGATGGACGTAACTGTTGGTCGTTTATGGATCATCCGGGTGGTGTTCAATACGAAAGTATTGGACGCCCTTCTAAATCATTTTCGAACAATCGTACCATTTGACCTGTCATGATAGGTGAGACCCACGCGGACTCACCTATTTTTTTGATGAAAAGGAGCAGACGAATGGTCATTGATTATTTCGCAGTCTTACCGAGTGGTAAAAAAGGAGCGCTAGAGCCGCACTGTCTGACGCAAGGCACCTGGTATCAGCGTATCAATGAGGAGTTGTTCCGGGCAATTCATTACGGGGCGGGCATCATCCGGATACGAGACAAGGGAGCGGAGCTGCGGATTCCGATTGAGTTTGGGTTCGGTTATGTCCTCCAGTACTTGCGCCAGTTTACGGAAGCCGAGCGACAGGACGGACGAAAGCGTCATGTCTTGCAACGTCAACTTGATTGGATTGGTCGTGGATTACCGATTGAACTCAAACGACGTGGATCAAAAATCGAGATGTGGGCCGATGATGTACATCGTCTACATCGTGAATCATTTCTTCGAGCGATCGAAAAAGCGGATCATTTCATTTCATGAAACCAAACTTTATTTTAATAAAACGAAAACAAGACAAAAATTTAATGTAATGTAAGCGTTTTCTTTAAGGAGGTAAATCCAAAAATTAATTTCCATGTACAGCCTATATAAATATATTTTACCTTACTACTATTCACCTATTTTTTACAAAAAATCTATTGTGGCGTCTTTCCTAGTTTTGTATATTTGACGTGTAGCATTCTTACCGATTCTCAAAAACGAAATGGTGGAATGCACGAATCTACAATAAAAATGGCTTTTTGAAGCGATTTTGGCAGTGTCTTTAGTTCATCCCAATCGGATACATATGAATCACGGATAGATCGTCTTGATGATAGACGAATGATCGCACGTGAAACAGAACGTACTCCTCCTAAGACGACTAAAGAATTTTTTGACTGCTCTAAAGTAAAATATTTCTATATTTTACTTATATTGTAGATTTAAAATTGGGATTTTCGCTTTTGATTTGTTAGAAAAGAGGAGGAATAGTAAACATGGGTTATTCGAAGAAAACGAACAAATTGTACGCTGCTGCAGCTGCGCTTGCAGTCACGGCGTCTGTCGTAGCTCCGGTTGCTGCTGATGCAGCATCGAAGGTCTCGGTTAAATACATCTCTCCAATCTTGATGAAACATGCAGGTGGTTCGAAATACGCAGTCAAGAAATTGACGCTTCCGACGAAAGTCAAAGTCAAACTTTCAAACGGTAAGTATGAGATGCGCTCAGTCAAGTGGAGCGGTTCTGTCAAATTCGAAAAGAAATACATCAACAAATACCAAGTTCTCTACGGTAAGGTAGCCGGTACGACGAAAAAAGCAGTTCTTAAAGTCGAACTTCAAAACTACGTCGTAGATATCATCGAACCAGTCCTAGAACCAGTTGCTGTTGGCGGAAAAGTTCAATTGCCAAGCACAATCAACGTTCAATACAAATCAGGTATCATCGTCAAGCGCCTAATTAGCAAGTTCAACCTCAAAACTCCATCGACTTCAAAAGCAGGCAAATATAAATTAGCTTACACGTATAAAGGTGCTAACTCTGTCGTAACAGGTTACATCAACTACGAAGTTAAGGCAGCAAACATCTCGAACGTCATGGGAAGCGTTGATGATCAGAAGCTTTCAGTCAAAGCAGACGTTATGTACCCAGCAGTGGGCGCGAAGGCAGAACTCTTGATCTACCCAGGCAAAAACATGTCATCTACACCAATCGTAGCAAAAGGAACGCTCTCGAAAGGGAAGTTCATGGCATCGCAAGGTGGTATTCCAGAAGGAACACACAGCTATGTCGTCAAAGTCGGCGCTGTCAAATCAGCTGCGATGGACTTCACGATTGCAAGCACAGTCCTCGCTTCAGCAAAAGCAATCGGCAAAGAGAGAGTCGAAGTTTCATTCTCGCGTGCCGTTGACTCTGTCACAGCAGACAACTTCAAAATCGCAGGTGCGACAGTTAAATCCGCGACACTTAGCCCAGACAAGAAGTCAGCAGTTCTTGAAGTGGAAGGACTCGAGTATGGCAAAGACTACTCAGTTGACGCGAAAGGGATCATGGTCGGTGGCGTTGCGAAAGACCTCGGTTCACTCAGCTTCATGACGCAAAGCGTCGAAAACATCTGGATGCTTGAAGTGACTCCAAAAGCTTTTTCGATCCTCGCGAACGGATCAGACAACACGGAAGTCACATTCCAGTTGAAAAACAAAGCGACAGGTGAAGTCGACACGAAAGCGGACGATATCGTCTTAAAATTGTCGACATCGTTCGGTTCACTCGCGAAAGAACGCGTCACGATTCAAGACGGTAAAGCGACTGTTCTTTTGACGTCTGAGTTCAGCAACACAGACATCGAAGCAACAATCGACGCGCAAATCATCGAGACGGTCAATGGCGAGTACAAAGACCTGATCGGTAAAATCGATGGACAAGCGAAAGTCAAATTCAGCACGGTCATGGTTACGCCAGCACCAGTTGAATTGATCAACGTTCTTGCAGCAGAATCGAATCAAGCAGATCGTGTGACGATCTTCCTCGATAAAGCTGTCTCACGTGATCTTCTCTTGAAATCGTTCGGTCTCGATAAGAAGTTACCGACTGTTGACGAGAGCGAATACCTCGCAAACGACAACATCCAAATCGAGCAGTTCGATGGTTCGAAACGCGTCATCGGTATCAAATCGATTCCTTCGAATCCAAAGGCATTCGAATTGATTCTTGATAAAGAAACACCACTCCAAGACAACGCGACTGTTAAAGTGCTTGCGAAAATCACAAGCAGCACGGATACAGAAGTGAAGTCAAAAGCAAGCTTCAAGTTGACGGATGCACGTCAGCCGGAAGTCACTTCGGTCAAACCAGTCGGTCTGAACCAACTTGAAGTGAAATTCTCTGAAGCAATTGCGGACGCGAAGTTCAAAATCGATGGTCAATACGGCGAGAAGTACTTCAAAGTCGAATACCTCGGATTTGATAACAAAACTGGCGTTGATCGCCGCGACACAGTCATCATCACATTGAACGATGAGCAGATGTTGATGGGTGCGAAAGCAAAAGAAGCTTACCCAGGACCGAAGAAAGGCTACTTCACGCCTGGTAAACACTCACTCCAGATCTGGAATGCGATGGACTTCGCAGCACTTTCGGATGAGTCGAACATCGGAACAACACAAAACCTCGACTTCACAGTCGCTGCTGACACAGTGAAACCGACTGCAGCAGTTGTTGTTGAGTCACCAGAGCAATTCCGTATCATGTTCAGCAAACAGCTGAAAGGTCTTGACCTTGACGCAGTCAAAGCATTGTTGGCTTCAGGCAAGCTCAAGTTCGAAAGCTATAACGCTGGAACGAAAATGTACGAAGATTACAGCCAGTATGTTGATGTGACATACTACAACGATGAAACAGGCGAAGTTCTCGTCGAACTCAAAAAAGACTGGACGGATATCTACGATACAGTCAACACGAAAGAGAACTACTACAACGGTAAGTTCAAAATCACGCTCGCGAAAGATGCTGTCAAAGCAGAAGCGAACGGCGAGAAGAACGATGCGTTGACACTTGACCTCAACTACTCTGGTTCACCGCTTAACTCTCCAGATCTGAAGAGTGCGGAAATCACTGCGATCGACCGTGTCCTCCTCTCGAATGACTTTAACGTCATGATGAGCGAACCGGTCAAATTGAAAGGTCTTGACCAGTACGATACGCCGTTGAAAGGTAAAGATGGATTGGTTGATCTTCCTGAAACGACTGTTGAATTCATCGGTAAAGACAAAAACGGTAAGACGGTTACAATCGACGGATCAGTCGTTGGTTACACGAACAGTTCGGATTCGAACTTCCGCGTTAAAGCGAACGATAGCCTTCAGTACCTCGTCGACAAAGAAGGATACGGCGAAGAATGGAAAGTCGTCGTCAAGTCACTCTCTGACGATGTCGGTAACACAGTCGCTACAGCGACACATGACTTCAAAGTTTCGAAAACGCCAGTCGTTCCAGTGGCTTCGCCATTCGAAATCGTTAAAGTCACGGCAAACGCAAAAGATGAAAAAGACGTTATCCGTATTAAGTTCACAGAAGGTGTTCAATACACTGGAATGTACGATGCGACGAACACTGCTCAGTACACGTTGAACGGAAAAAATCTCCCGGTCGGCACAAGCATCTCGCTTGCTGATTCGGATGATGATATCACGAACGGTCTCGACATCGTTAAGATCAAAGTTCCAGCTGGAACGCTCAAAACATTGTCGAACGTCATCACGGTCAACAAAGAGCTTCAGTCTTATGACAACTCTGTCTTGACTGGTGGTTACGAGAAAGCAGTTCTTCTTGGACTGAACTAAGTAATGCGAACCTCTTCCTACTTCGGTAGGAGGAGGTTTTTTCGAAGTGAAAGCGCAATCGATTGCATTTTAAAAAATCTATTTACTTATTTTGAAAAAACGGGCGTATATTCATCATCATAAAATGTTAAATTATGTGATGTTATTTGGAAATTCAGGTGTAAATATTTAAAAACATACAGAGTTAAGGGAGATTTAATCCATGAGCAAAACAAAAAAAGTATCTGCTGGATTGTTAGCAGCCGTCGTTGCAACAAGTGGGCTCACGTATGCACCAGAACGTGCGCAAGCATTCACAGCAGGTGAAAAACTCGACAACCGTGTCATTTTCCAAAGCTTTAGCCTTTTCCAACCGTATGAAAGTAACATGTACCGGACGCTTGCGAAAAAAGGAGATTTACTGAACGCGTGGGGCGTGACAGATGTCTGGCTTCCACCAGCGTATCGTTCATTTGATATGGCTCGTTATTTAGAAGGATATGCGATTGCCGATCGATATGATCTCGGTGAATTCCCGCAAGGACCGGGTGGTACGATTCCGACGAAGTACGGAAAAGCCTCACAACTCGAGATGATGGTCGATATGTTGCATGACGATCACATCAAAGTCCAAATGGATCTCGTACCGAACCAAATGCTTGGTCTAAGTCAACGGGAAGCAGTTTACGTTCGTCGTGCGACGGGTTCAGGTAAACCGTTCGCGAATCCATTCACAGGTGGCGAAACGACGAAAACCCTTGCGAGTCCTTACCTCGCTTATACAAAAGGTGGCGGTATGGGACAAGCGAAATACGGCTACATCAAAGAATGGAACAAATCATATCTCAACGGAACCTCTCTTCAAGGGCAGGGACTTGGACGGATCATGACGGACCAAGACGGGAAAGCATACCGTTTCTTTGGTGTCGATCACGCAGATAACTACTTGCCAGAATGGTTGCTTGAAGCGGCAAAAACGGGAAACATCAACACGGTCGATTCGTATCTCGCGACAGATGGCTGGTATGAAGTATCAGAGGGCAACTGGAAACCGATGTTGACGCAATATACAAAAGACGCAGGCTATCTGCCGTTCATGCTGAAGAATGGCTTTGCATCAAAAGAAGATTTGTTGACGTCTAGTGAAGATAAGAAAATTGCGGAATTAACAAAACAATACATGAGTACAAAAG
The DNA here is from genome assembly GCF_031844245.1 of Exiguobacterium sp. BRG2. Classification (NCBI taxonomy): domain Bacteria; kingdom Bacillati; phylum Bacillota; class Bacilli; order Caryophanales; genus Exiguobacterium; species Exiguobacterium sp. BRG2. The sequence continues at coordinate 161,331 of NZ_JAUZUW010000004.1, read as the reverse complement.
CGGAGTACGGGTATGGTTCAGAAGAACGTTCGTTCCAAAACGATAACTCTGGAATCGATACAGAAGATCAGTTCCTCTTCGTCGACGAAAAGGGCATGCCGACGCAGACGATCAACAACACGATGGCAAGAAATGGTGAATTTCTAGTGGGTGTTGACCTCGCGAACTCGAACCCGGAAGTCATCAAGGAACAGAAAAACTGGATGAAGTGGATGCTTGAAACGTATAAGTTCGACGGATTCCGAATCGATGCGGCGTCGCACTATGATAAAGCGATTCTAAAAGCAGAAGCAGAGATCTCGAAAGCGCATTTCGGAAAACAAGATTACTTGAGCTATATCGAAAGCTATAAAGCGTCTCAACGTTCGTACATGAAGGCAAACAATAACGAACAACTCGTCATGGACTCTGATTTGTACTTCACATTACGTTCAGCGCTAAAAGCTTCGCAAAAACGTCCACTTCGTGATCTTGCGAAACTCTCAGTCGTAGACCGTGAAGGGTATGGAGCGACAGACGTTCAACCGAACTGGTCGTTCGTCAATAACCATGACCAAGAGAAAAACCGTGTCAACCAAATCATGCTCGATATGTTCGGCATCAAGGCTGGTGCTCAGTACAGTAAAACGGATCAGCCGAAGTCGTTTGAGAAGCTGTACACGAAAGAAAAAGAGGCAGAAGCACTGGCAATCTACAACAAAGAGCTTGCTAGTCCGACGAAGAAATACTCGACGGAAAACATCGTTGCGCAATATGCATACCTCTTATCGAACAAAAACACGGTTCCGACGGTCTATTACGGTGATCTCTACCAGACCGATGCATCGTACATGTCAAAAACGACACCGTACTATGATGAGATCACGAATCTCTTAAAAGTACGTAAAAAATACGCGTACGGTAAACAGCACGTCGCGTACCACACATCGAACACGTCAAAAGAAGCGGGTAAAGACTTGATCTCAAGCGTCCGTTTCGGAAAAGACCGTAACACAGGTGTCGCGACCGTCATCGGGAAAAATGCAGGTCTAAATACGACGATTCCAGTCAACATGGGTAAAACACACGCGAACCAAGTCTTCGTCGATGCTAGTGGCGTTACGAAAACGAAACTCGTCACAGATAAGAACGGTATCTTGACGGTTCCAGTCAAAGGGATCAAAACAGCTGAAGTCAACGGTTACGTCGGCGTCTTCGTCCCACAAACAACAAAAGCACCAGTCGCAACGATCAAAGCCGGTGCAGTCTATCAAGGGAAAGCGTTGAACTTGAAAACGACGATCGCAAACTCAAAATCAGCAATCGCTTCGACTCGCTACCGTGTCCTCGATACGAAAAAAGCGACAGTTGATTCAAAAGGTCGCCTGACAGGTAAAGCAACAGGTAAGACGACGGTTGAAGCAACGGTTACGTTGAAAGACGGTTTTGTCTTGAAAACAGTCTTACCGATCGAAACAAAAGCGAACAGTGTCACGCTGAAAGCAACAAAAGCAACACTGAAGAAGAACCAGACGACACGTATCTCTTATACGTCAGCAACGGATAAAATCAAAGCCGTTCAGTATACGTCAGCAAACAAAAAAGTCGCACAAGTCTCGTCACGCGGTAACGTCAGAGGCATTAAAGCAGGCAAAACGACGATTCGTGTCACGTACACGACAGCGGGTAACTACAAAGTCGTTAAAACATTCACAGTTACAGTCAAGTAACATCAAGCGCCACTCTCAACACGAGAGTGGTGTTTTTTTTATGATTTGCGTCAATGTTTCACTATATTCCACATAATTCCATCTAATCAGGGTATTGGTAAGAAAGACCTAGAGGGAGGAACGATGATGCGCACATGGATAGCAGGGAGTCTAGCACTTGGTTTGATTTTTAGTACGGTACCGGTCAATGCGATCGAGAAAAAAGAGACGATTCGTCCTGCGACATTGGCGAAAGCGAAAGAAGTACCAGCCTTCTCGAAACAAGCGGGGAGTGCCTTAACAGGACGATTCGATTCAAAAGGATTAGCAGTCTGGTATTTTGACGCGAAGGATTTTGTCGCGAAAGGTACACACTTCGAGTTCGAGCTTGATTACAACACGTACGGGACGATGTTCGCGAGCAAAGCGGACGCTGAAGCGGGACGGGTCTACAATCGCTATTACCAAGTCACGGATGATACGCTCTACTTCCCGCTCAGTTGGAGTGGACGACAGTACTTAGTGCTCGAAGGGTACCCGGGCGACCGCTACTCCGTTCCTGCCTATATCTCACGTTACGAACCCATCGAGGAATCGATGACGGCAGCCGTTCAATCGGTCAAACCGGCACTGCTCGTGCAGACGCGCCCTGGTGCGATGCGAGCGCAAGCCTTCGGCGCCTTAAAAGTAGAGTCGGTCGCGTCAGAGCTTCGAATCGAGCGACTCGTCTATGCTTCCTATGCGGAAGCGAAAGCAGCGCAACAGAAATTCGAACGCTCATCAGCTGTCGCGTTCGCGGAGTTCGATGCACCAATTCAAGCATTCGGAGTCGATGCCTATCAGAAATATCAATGGTCGCTGCAGAATACGGGGCAAAAGAAAGGTCTCAAAGGGGCGGATATCGGTTTCGTCGCCATGCAAAAACGGATCAAAGGTAAAAAGTTATCTGCAACCAAAGTCGCAGTCCTTGATTCTGGTATCAATCCGAGTTACGCCGACTTCGCAGGGAAAGTCCGCATGGATCTTGGCTATGATTTCATCAATGGCGATAAGAGCGCCTGGGATGATAACGGACATGGTTCACATGTGGCGGGAATCATTGCGGCGGGTGGAAATAACACATATGGGATGACTGGCATCAATCCGATGGCGACGTTGATTCCGATTAAGGTCCTCGATGACTCAGGCGCTGGTTCAGTGTCAGGACTCGTCAAAGGCATTCAGCATGCGACGAAACAAGGTGCCCGAGTCATCAACATGAGTCTCGGCGGTAGTTCTTCTTCGAAATCGATCGAGTCGGCATTAGCAGCGGCGGTCAAGAAGAATATCCTGATCGTTGCAGCTTCCGGGAACGAAGGACGTGGAACGATTGCTTATCCGGCTCGTTCGAAATATGTCTTGTCGGTCGGGGCGACAGGACGAAAAGATACGAAAGCCTCGTTCTCGAACTACGGGACGGGACTCGACCTTGTCGCACCGGGTGTCTCGATTCCAAGCTACCTCGCAGATGGGGAGTTGCTGTACGGTAGCGGAACCTCGATGGCGACGCCACACGTCGCTGGTGTCGCGAGTCTCTTGATCAGTTTAAAGCCGTCTTTGAAGGCAAGCAGTGTCGAAAGCATCCTCAAGAAATCGGCAAAAGATCTTGGGAAAAAAGGCTATGATACGAGCTATGGTGCTGGTCGGTTGAACGCCGATAGCGCCGTCAAACTGATTCCTTAAATCATTAAAGAGGTCCTGTGCTGACAGGGCTTCTTTTTTCGGTCCATTCATTGATTGATGGAGGTGAAAAGAACTAGAAAAATCAATTTTTTCCATTATAATGAAAAAGGATACATGAATGAAGGAGTGAAATCATATGAAAAAGATCATCGTCAGCGCTCTTCTCGTGAGTGCGTTTAGTACATATACGTTGGATACGACAGAAGCGGCGACAACGGCTAAAAAAGTGCCAGCCATCGAAGCAAAAACGAAAAAAGGCTATATCAAAGGAAAGTTCGATGCAAGTGGGAAAGCGTTGTTCTATTTCGATACCAAAACCTATCTTGCCGGTGGAACACACTTGAAGTTCGCCTTCGATGCTTCAAAGAAAGCGACCGTCTATACGTCGCAGACGGAGTACAAACAAAAAGACCCGTATGCGCGGTATGCGAACAGTAAAAAGACACTCTTTTTCCCACTGACGTGGAGTGGGCGACAATACATCGAAGTGACGGGAGCGAAGAATAAGGCGTTCACGATTCCCTATAAACTCGAACGGCTCGAACCAATCCGGGAATACGCAACCAAATCAACGGCAACCGGACAAGCGACGAGTCTCGTCGTCCGTCTAAACGGCGCGACGAAAGCGAGTACGTTATCACAGACGTCGCGCGCCGCTCATCATGAAACGATCGACAGTACGCTACGACTCGAGAAGTTCTCCTACAACAGCTTCATTCAAGCCGTAGCAGCCAAACGCCAACTTGAACAAACGAAGGGCGTTCGGTACGTCGAACTCGATCAACCGATGAGGTTACTCAGTACCGATCCCTTCCAGTCCGTCCAGTGGGCATTAAAAAACACCGGACAGCGTGGAGGCGTTAAGGGAGCGGACATCGGTTATCACGCGATGGTCAAGCGGATCGCCAACAAATCACGTTCGACCGTTCGCGTGGCGGTCGTCGACACGGGCATCAATCCGACCTATGCGGATTTCGCTGGACGCGTCCGGATGGATCTCGGCTACGATTTTGTTCATAAACGTCAGCTCGCTTATGACGATCACGGTCACGGGACACATGTTGCCGGTGTGATTGCCGCAGCATCAAACAATGGTTACGGGATGACGGGGATCAACGACCGGGCGAGCATCATTCCGATTAAAGTCATCTCGCGCAATAACTATGCGTCGAACTCGAATATCGCCAAAGGCATCCTGTTCGCTGTGAAACAAAAGGCGAAAGTCATCAACTTGAGTCTTGGTGGTGGCGGTGTTTCCCTCGCGATTGAAGATGCCTTGGCGGAAGCGCGCAAGAAAGGGATCTTCGTCGCGGCGGCGACCGGAAACGAAGGGGCGTCGAAACTGTCCTATCCGGCACGATCGAAATATGCCTTTTCGGTCGGGGCGACAAACCGATCGGATAAACGGGCTTCGTTCTCGAACTATGGTGAGGGGCTTGATCTCGTCGCACCGGGGCAAGACATCGCGAGTTACCTACAAGACGGCGAGTCGATCTTCTGGAGTGGCACGTCGATGGCGACACCGCATGTCGCAGGCGTCGCGAGTGTCCTCTATAGCTTGAAGCCGAGCATCAAGGTGACGGACGTCGAATCGATCCTCCGCAAGTCAGCGAAGGACCTCGGCAAAAAAGGTCGTGACACGACGTACGGATACGGTCGCTTGAATGCCGATCGTGCCGTTCAGCTCGTGAAATAAGGAAAGTAGGTGAAACGATGAAACGTATTCTATGTGTCTTCCTCATCGGTGTCCTCTGTTTCAGTGGGACACTCGAAGGACAAGCAGCGTCAAAAGAAGCACTGCAAATCAAGCAAGCGTACAAAACACTCAAATTCGGCATGACGCTGACGGAAGTCGCGAAGACGATGTACGGAAAAGAGTACCGAAAGTACATCAAGAAAAAAGATGGGAGAGTCGTCTTTACGAAAAAACCGGGCACGACCGGTAACGAACAAGGTTATCGGTCCCTCGGATACGTACTGGATCGTCCCTCTAAAAACCTTCCAACCACAACACTTCTTGAATTTAGTACGAAACAGTATCAGAAGACATATTACCTGACACAAAAAGCGCTGTACTACCAAGGTGATACGGAGAATGGGTTGTATGAAAATAGCCGGACACTCATGAAGCCGGCGTCATTACGCCACGGGATGACGGAGAAACAACTCGACCAACTGGTGTCCGGCAAAAAGCTTGGACAGGTGTCAATGTATTGGAGTTGGAACGTTTCGTACGTCATCAAAAAAAGTCCGATGAAAACGGGACGCTATAAGATTTATCAATTCCATCGATCGCATTCGAAAAAGATGCAGGTCGTCGCCTTGTGCTATAACAAGCAGAAAAAGCGATATGAGGTTGATACAGAAATCGGGATTTCATTGAAATACGAAAAATGAATAAGGATGATTCATGGAGTCATCGAGGAGAGTAGGAAACAGATATGAAACGCATTATGATATTGTCACTTTGTTTGGTATTACTGCTTGGTTTGTTTGTTCCAGGAACAGTATTCGCAGCAACGAAAACAGAAGCCCTTGCAACGAAACGATATAAAGGCTTAAAGACAGGGATGACAGTCGAACAAGTAGCAAAAATACTTTACGGTAAATCGTACAAGCAACAACTCAAGACAAGAAAAGGCTCGACCGTCTTGAAACTGCCGATCAACGTCGAAGATAACAGTGACGGGCACAAGCAATTGATCCAAACGATGGAAGACGAAACCAAACAATCTTCGCCGGTCCGATTGATGTTGCAGTTCATGACGAAGCAAAAGAGTACAAGTTATCGATTAACGACGAAAGTATTGTTCATCGAGCGAAAAACTCAGACGACTTACCGAGAGAGTACACGGACGCTCGTCAAAGGTGCGACACTCAAGAAGGGGATGACCGAAAAACAGCTGGATGCGAAATTGACGGGAAAAGGTCTTGGTAACTGGACGATGCTCGGTCGATTCGATACGACGAGCGCGTATACGAAAGCAGAGCAAAAAAATGGCTATTCTGTAGACTTTCAAGTGAAACAGTACGTCTTTAAAGTGATGAATAACAAATGGAAATATGTCGAGTTGATGTATGACGAACAAGCGAAAATTTACAAGATTAGTGATATGCGGACGATTAAGACAAAAGACTAAAGCAAGTACAACAGAAAGTGAGTGAAATGGATGCAGAAGTGGATCAAGTCGAGTCTCATTTGTCTGATGGCAATCGTATTGCTTGGCAGTGGAACGGTCTCGGCAGCAACGAAAGCAGAAACGCTTGCGACGTCACAGTACAAGGGCTTGAAAAATGGAATGACGATGCAACAAGTGGCGCAAGTTCTGTATGGCAAGTCGTATCAGAAACACTTTAAGAAAAGAAACGGATCGACTGTTCTTAAACTTCCAATCAACTTCGAAGGGGATGAAGAAGGACATAAGCAATTAATCCACGTCCTCTCCGATTCGACAACAACACATCCCCCGACTGAACTAGTCTTACAATTCATGACGAAACAGAAGAGTACGAAGTATCGCTTGGTGACGAAAGGCTTGTTCATCGAACGGAAGACGAAGACAGGGTATCGCGAAAGTACACGATTGCTCGTCAAAGGTGCCACGCTTCAGAACGGGATGACGGAAAAAGAGATGGATGCGAAATTGACGGGTAAGGGTCTTGGCAACTGGACGATGCTCGGTCATATGGATACAGCGTCTGCTTATACGCTAGATGAACAAAAACGAGGATTTGCTGAAGTGTCTCGGATCAAGGAATACGTCTTTAAATCGACGACGAACAAGTGGAAACATGTCAAGTTGACGTATAACGAACAAGCGAAAACCTACGAAATCAGTGACATGCGGACGATTAAGACGAAGAACTAAAGCACGTGCAACAGAAAGTGAGTGAAATGGATGCAGAAGTGGAACGTCAAACGATGGCTTCTCATAGTACTGATCGCAATAGTTTGCCTCAATCCAGTAACGGCGGGTGCGGCAACGAAAGCTGAGACGATCGCGACAAAACAATATCGTGCTTTAAAACCGGGGATGACAGTGGAACAAGTCGCCAAAATCCTCTATGGCAAGGCGTACAAAAAGCAGTTGAAGGTGAAAAACGGTTCACAAGTCTTACGATTGAACACAGAAATCGAGATGGAGGAATGGGATCGGAACGTCCTTCTCTATGATCTTGTGAATCGAAAAGTGGAATTCCCGTCAGCAATCGGTGTCCTGATGTTCATGACAGAGACAGGTGGGACAAAGTATCGGCTGACGATGAAACAAATGGAGTTCAAGCGTGACACGGCAGCCGGATTCCGGACGAGTGATCACAAACTGATCAAGGGCGCGAAGATCAAAAACGGAATGACGGAACAACAAGTCGATCGAATATTGACAGGGAAAGGGCTCGGGGCATTTGGAACACTTGGTCACGTCGATACGACATCCGTCCTTCGAAAAAAAGAAGTCAAAGCAGGAAAAGCAACGATCATTCATACGAAATCATACGTTTTTCCGACAGCGACAAACAAATGGCAATACATCTTTTTCATCTATGACACGAAAAAGAAAACCTACGTTATTGAAAATCACGAGACATTCTAAAAAAGGGGATAGGAAGATGAAAATGACATTTACGAAAGTTACAGTAGCAACAGTAATCGCAGGAACGACTTTATTTGGAGGAGCAGCCTCTGCAGCGACGAAAGACGAAACGAAAGTCACTGACCGTTACACAGCATTAAAAGCGGGGATGACAATCGAGCAAGCAGCAAAAGTCATCTATGGAAAAGACTATAAGAAACAACTGACGAAAAAAAGTGGTTCGACGGTACTAAAGAAAAAAGCAGAGTATACAACCGTTTCACAAGGTCGAAAAACAACGGCATACACGTTCTCTGATGAAAAGAACTTCACGAATATGTCTATTTTCCAGTTCATGACGAAAAAGAACAGTTCGGTTTATCGTCTGACAGGAAAGTCGTTAGATCTGTTTCGTGTTGACAGTTACTCAGGTGCGCGTGAAAGTAAGATGAAACTGCTAAAAGGAAAGAAAATCAAGACGGGAATGACGGAGAAACAATTGGATGCAGTATTATCTGGAACTGGTCTTGGTGAGTGGACAGGAGTGGACTCTATTGACTGGACATCGATTCAATCGAAACAAGAACTGGATTATGGACTCGGAATCAAAGCGCTCTCGAAAACGTACGTATTTCCGACTTCGACAACACAACGTAAACTCGTCATTCTGAACTATGATTATGAGAAGAAAACCTATAAAGTAGCTAGTCAAACGTCACTCTAATGAACGAGAGAGCTTATCTGAACGATAGGCTCTTTTTTTCATCTTTTCCCGTTATTGACAAATCACTCTCGAATTTCGTTATACTCGGACTATAAGTTTTTTCATGCATAACCGATACTAATGAGAAGCAAAACACAGAAGGGAATGGACGCAGTTGGAACGAGTAAAGAAAAAACGTAAGGTGAAAAAACGCTGGACGCCACTGAAGATCATGCTATTGATTGCACTTGTCCTCGTCGTCGGTGTCGGTGGATTCATCGGCTATACATACTATCAAGTCGACCAGACGGTCAAAAAAATTCAGTCGCCAGTCAAGAACACGGGAGATAAAGTCGTCGAAGATCAAAAGCCGGTCTCGGTTCTATTACTCGGTGTCGATCAACGACCAGGAGAACGAGGACGCAGTGACTCAATCATGGTCATGACACTGAATCCGACACGAAATGAAAGTCGTTTGATCAGTATTCCTCGGGATACGAAGGTTGATATCGTTGGTAAGGGAACAAACGATAAGATCAATCATGCCTATTCATTCGGCGGACCAGAGATGGCAATCAAGACAGTCGAGAAATTCCTCGATATCCCGATTAACTATTACGCAGAAATCAACATGGAAGGATTCACGTCGCTAGTTGACGCAGTCGGCGGTGTAACGGTTTATAATGATTTAGACTTTACGAGTGCTGGTACACATTTTTCTGTTGGGAAAATCAATTTAACAGGAGCAGATGCTCTTAAATACACGCGGATGCGTTACGAAGATCCACGTGGTGACTTCGGTCGTCAAATGCGTCAACGTCAAGTCATCGAGCAAGTAGTAGGTAAATTATCTTCAGATGTGTCGATTAGTAACTTCAATGCGATCATGGACGTCGTCGGGAAGAACGCACAAACGAACGTTTCGTTCAAACCGATGCGGACGCTTGCCTTTGATTATATGGATGCCTTCCGTAACCAAAAGAATTTGAAGCTTGAGGGAACGGGTGGAAAAGAGAGTGATGGAATTTATTACTGGCATCCCACAGACGATTCACTAAAAGAAACACAGACAGCATTGCGCTATTCACTTGATATGGAATGATAAAAAGCACCGAATCCACGAGGATTTGGTGCTTTTCGTTTAGAACGATTGTTCAGCTAAACGAATGCGACTAACCGTACCTTCTTTTTCAAAGCGTTGCAGTCGATACGAGTTACTCGTGATGAGTCCCGTTGTTTCCGTTTCGAGTTGAAGCGGAGCAAGCGAAGCGAGTTGAGCGTTTGTGATATCTGTGTTCGTCCAATCAATTGCAACGACGCGGTCATCTTTTAAAACGAAGAAATGATCACCATAAAATACATAATCGTGTAATTCATCTTCGAATGTCCGATCAGCTGGTCCATAAAGATTATTCAACTCTGTACTTGTTTTACCGATAAGGTCAATGAGTGTACCTGTAACGAAGCTTGTATCGAGTTGATCGTTCACCCAAGTTAGGAGTGTTTCGTCAGCGAGTGGTTCACCTTCCAAACGTTTCGTTGTATCAGATGTTTTAATGAATCCTGTTAAGTCATCGGATAGTTCCACTTCTGTGATTCCGTCTTTCTTCTCAACAATTCGGTATCCGTCTCCAAAGTCAGCTTCGTAGAGTAACGTCGTCATCGATTCTTCTTGATAGATATTGCTCGAACGTGTTTTGACATACAGTACATCATCGACAGGAGAAGCAGTTTCTGTTGCTTTGAGTTTTTGTTCCTTTGCTTTCTCGACGGTAACCGGTTTTTCGACTGTTGCTTTAGGTGTCGTATCTGCCGAATGAGCGAAGTATGTCGAGTAGACGTATGTTCCACCGGCACCAAGTAAGAAGCAAAGAATCAATAGTACAATCCAGCCCCATGGAACTGGTTTTTTAGCACCAGCATGTGGAATATCCTTCTCTTTTTTACGACGTTTTGATTCGGGCTCCCGATGACTTCGTGAGAGTGTCGGAATTACTTCTTCCTCTTCATCTGGAAGCGGACCATCTTCGTCCAGCAGCGGACGGGCAACGAGCGTGCCGTAAAAATCAGCGAGAACGGGATGATGTTTTCCACTGAGAAATGCTTCCCATTCCGCCGCAGTCACCGTATCTTCTTCATAGGGAATGAGTGGCGGTTGACCTGTGATGCGAATCATCGTATCGGTCAGGGATTCCGTCGAAGCGAGACTTGAACGGATCCGTTCGTGCAGCCGAGAAATATCCTCAGCAGAGTGAGAGGTATAAAATTGTAAGGCCTGAAGCGAGCGGTGCATAAAAAATCCTCCTATGTCTGATTGCAGGAATGAATGTAAAATTGGAACAATTCATATTTTATTATACGCAATGTTTTTCAAAAAACGTATGACATTTCCTAAAAAAACATCAACCATTTCCCAAAAATTTGTTATACTAACTTTTAGTTGTGTTAGAAAACGTTGAATTAGACAAATAAAGGAGAATAATTAAACTATGAATGAAACGATTAGCTTGCAGGAATTATTTTCAATTTTACGTAAATCGTTTTGGCGTATCTTGGCATTGACGATTGTAGCAGCCTTAATTTCGTTTGCCGTCAGTAGTTTCGTAATTAAACCGACTTACCAGGCTGATACGCAAATATTAGTTACACCGAAGAAACAAGAAAACAACATCATTGATGCACAACAAGTCCAGTCATCGGTGACGCTCGTAAATACATATCGTGTCATCATTAAAAGTCCAGCGATCTTAGAAAAGGTTCAAAAAGAAGTCTCGAATGCTCCGTCAAGTGTATCTGCACTTAATAATATGATCACGGTCGAAAGTGAACAGAACTCGCAGGTCATTAACGTGTCTGTTCAAAGTAAAGATGCAGCACTCGCTTCAGACATTGCAAACTCTGTTGCAAACGTATTTAGTGAAGATATTCCGAAGTTGATGAACGTCGATAACGTCAAAGTGTTATCGGTTTCGGGTATTCCAACATCACCGGTAAGTCCGAACATCATCTTAAATACAGCGATTGCTGCAGTGGTAGGTTTCTTATTAGGTGTCGGTCTCGCCTTCTTACGTGAGGTACTCGATCGCCGAATTCGCACAGAAGAACAAGTCCAACAAATCCTTGACCTACCGGTTCTTGGTAGCATTCCAGATATCGATAGTAAAGTATTCAAATCTTCATCAAAAGCAGCCAAACGAGAGGCGGTCAAACAATATGGCTAAGAAAAGTAAAATGAATAAAGACGCACGGAAGTTGATTACGGTAACACAACCGAAATCGCCTGTAGCTGAACAATATCGGACGATTCGAACGAATATTGAATTCATGGCTGTCGATCGTGAGATTCAGGCAATTCTTGTTACATCTGCTACGCAAGGTGAGGGAAAGTCAACGACTTCATCGAATCTTGCAGTTGCTTACGCGCAACAAGGAAAAAAAGTCTTGATTATCGATACGGATATGCGTCGCCCAACGGTACACTATACGTTTAAAGTTGCGAATGGTTTAGGTCTATCGAGTCTTTTGACACGTCAAGCAGAAAAAGAAAAAGCCATTTTACCGACAAAAGTCGATAACTTATCGATTTTAACAGCAGGTCCAATTCCACCGAATCCAGCAGAGTTATTATCGTCACGCGCGATGGAGCACCTTGTATCACAACTACGAGCAGACTTTGATGTGATTATCTTTGATGCACCACCATTGCTGCAAGTGGCAGATAGTCGGATTACATCTAAGCTCACAGATGGTGTCGTACTCGTCGTCGGCTGTACGACGTCCGATCGTCAACGTGTCTTAAAAGCGAAAGAACAACTCGATCTCGCTGAGGCAAAAATCCTTGGCGTCGTCTTGAACCGTCGTGAACTGACAGATGATTCAGCATATCAATACTACTATTCTTATGAGTGAGGGACATTCACATGGTTGATATTCATTGTCATATTTTGCCGCTCGTCGATGACGGTCCGTCTAGTGTCGAGCACGCGTTACAGTTAGCAGAACAAGCTGCTGCCGAGGGGGTGTCACGGATCATCGCGACACCACATCTCTATCATCCGCAATTCGAGACAGAAGACGTCGACGTACAATTGACAGTGAATGAATTCAACGTGTTATTGAAACAACGTGATATTCCAATCACTGTCTATCCAGGACATGAGATTCGTTTGATTGGTGAGTTGATGGAAGCTATAGAAGCAGGGCAAGCGTTAACGTTGAATGAGTCGCGCTACATCTTGATTGAGTTTCCGTCGAGTGGGATTCCATCATACGCGCGCCAAGTATTCGCTGAATTGATTTCAGATGGCTACATTCCGATTGTTGCGCATCCAGAAAAGAACAAGGCAATTATTCAAAATCCGTCCCTATTATTTGAATTGATTTCGAATGGTGCGATCAGTCAAGTCACATGTGCTAGTTTAGTTGGAAAGTACGGTAAGGATGTACAGCGCTTCGCCATTGCGTTACTAGAAAATGCACAAGCACATCTCATCGCTAGTGATGCACACCATATAGAAAAGCGTCCTTTTTATTGGAAGCAATGTGAACGAGTGTTGGAAAAGAAATTAGAAGACTGGTTGATTGATGAAATTTATGAAAACAATGAAGCAGTTTTATTGAATCAGCTAATTACGATTAACCCTCCAAACCCAATTGAAAAGAATTGGAAAGGTCAATGGGTATAACATTTTTTGTTAAGGTAAGGGAAAGAGAGTGAAATAGCACTCTCTTTTTTCTGTGGTAACGCTTACATTATGAAATTATGGAAAACAATATAGAAAAACCCATCTTTTATGTGTTATCTTAATTTACATAAAGAATGGAACTTTAGTTATATATTTCATTAAAAATTATTGAATGGAGAATGATGATGATAAAAGTAAAAAAAGCTGTTATCCCGGCAGCGGGACTTGGAACACGATTTTTACCAGCTACTAAAGCGATGCCTAAAGAAATGTTACCAATAGTTGATAAACCGACTATTCAATACATTATTGAAGAAGCAATTGAGTCTGGAATTGAAGATATCTTGATTATTACAGGTAAAGGAAAACGTGCAATTGAAGATCATTTTGATTCAGTACCTGAACTTGAAGCAAATTTAATTTCAAAAAACAAATCAGAATTGCTCTATTTAGTCGAAGAAACCACAAAAATTAATATCCATTTTATTCGTCAATCAAAACCTAAAGGGTTAGGTGATGCGATTTTACAAGCAAAAGCCTTTATTGGTAACGAACCATTCGTTGTTATGTTAGGAGATGATATCGTTCAAGCTGATATCCCATGTACACGACAATTGATTGAGCAATATGAAATTACAAATAGTTCAATTATAGGTGTACAACCAGTACCTGAAAAAGATACTAATCGTTATGGCATCGTTGATCCAAGCACAAGCATTTCACCACAGTTACATAAAGTAAAATCGTTCGTTGAAAAGCCCGCTTCAGGAACTGCGCCTTCTAACTTAGCGATTTTAGGAAGATATCTTCTTACTCCAGAAATTTTTAAGTATTTAGAAACACAGAATGTTGGATCTGGTGGAGAAATTCAATTAACTGATGCTATTACGAGACTAAATGAGATGCAACGTGTATTTGCTTATGAATTCGATGGCAAAAGATATGACGTTGGAGAAAAGCTAGGATTTATTCGTACAACTCTTGAATTTGCATTAAATAGAGACGACTTAAAAGATGAAGTATACGAAATTTTATTAGATGTTATTAAAGAGTTTGAATCGGAAAGTATGACAATAAAATAAAGTAAAGTAAGGAGGAAGCTCTTTGAATAATGAAAAATTGAATAGTAGTGAAGAAGAGGTTGGGGTAACTTTACTAGCTTCTGAAATAAATGATGCTGCTGTGATTAATCAAGTCACGATTGAGAAGCCGGATGTTTCCTCGACGAAAAGTATTTTATATAGAGTTGCAAAAAGAACATTGGATATCATATTATCATTAATATTTTTAGTATTATGTTCTCCTATATTTTTAGTGTTATTCGTATTAATAAAAACGAAAGAACCTAATCATAATGTATTTTTTGGTCAGTATAGATATGGGTTTAAAGGAAGAAGATTTAAAATGTATAAATTTAGATCTATGGTTGCAAATGCAGAACAAAAATTAAAAGATAATGAAGTTCTTTACAAAAAATACGTAGATAATAATTACAAACTAGAGTCTCATGAAGATCCCAGAATTACTAAGCTTGGTGCATTAATAAGAAAATACAGTATTGATGAAATTCCGCAGTTTTATAATGTTTTAAAAGGTGACATGTCAATAGTAGGTCCAAGACCTATAGTTGACGAAGAGCTAGAAATTGAGTATGGATTAGATAAAATTAAATTTTTATCTACAAAGCCTGGTATAACAGGATATTGGCAAGCAAACGGAAGAAGTAATGTGGGTTACCCAGAAAGAAAGAGTATGGAACTTTACTATATAGATAATTGTTCATTTTTATTAGATGTAAAAATTATATTATTGACGATAAAAAGTGTGATTTTTAAGACGGGAGCATATTAACTGTGGATTTAAAATCAAAAATTTATATAGCAGGACATCGTGGTTTAGTTGGTTCTGCTATTCACCGGAAATTGATAAAAGATGGTTATACGAACTTAGTCGTACGGACTAGCAAAGAGCTTGATTTACGCGATAAAGAACAAGTGGACCGTTTCTTTAAAGAAGAAAAACCTGAATTTGTCTTCGTTGCAGCTGCTAAAGTAGGAGGAATCGTTGCAAATAATGAATTCCCAGCGGACTTCATCCGCGACAATTTAATGATTCAAACGAACGTGATTGACGCTTCGTATCGAAATCAGGTTGAAAAACTATTGTTCCTAGGTAGTACTTGTATCTATCCTAAATTAGCACCGCAACCATTAAAAGAAGAGTATTTATTGACTGGTCCACTTGAACCGACAAATGATGCTTACGCATTAGCGAAGATTGCTGGAATCAAAATGTGTCAATCCTACAATAAACAGTATGGAACAAATTACATTTCAGCGATGCCGACAAACCTGTACGGTGAAAACGATAATTTTGATCTTCAATCTTCTCACGTTATGCCAGCTTTGATTCGGAAGTTCCATGAAGCAAAATTATCGAACCAATCGTCAGTTGAAGTATGGGGAACAGGTACGCCTAAGCGTGAATTCCTCTATTCAGATGACTTAGCAGATGCCTGCGTATATTTAATGAACCAATATAATGAAGATGAAATCATAAACATTGGAGTAGGACAAGACGTATCAATTAAAGAACTTGCTGAAACGGTGCAACGTGTGGTTGGCTTCGAAGGTGAGTTGAAATTTGATGCGACAAAGCCAGATGGAACACCTCGTAAATTAGTTGATACGACGAAAATTAATCAACTGGGCTGGAAAGCAAAGGTAGAGTTAGAAGATGGAATTCGCAAAGCATATGATTGGTTCTTAAATAACACAGATAAACTAGAAAAAGTTTAATTCGAGGAGCGAGAAACATGAAAAAAGCATTAATTACAGGTGTTACAGGTCAAGACGGATCGTACTTAGCAGAATTTTTACTCGGAATGGACTATGAAGTGCACGGTGTTATTCGTCGTAGCTCGTCTTATAACCAAGAACGATTGGAAGACGTCATGAGCGAGAATGAGGCGGAATCAATGTATAACAATGAGAACTTCCACCTTCATTATGGAGATATTACAGATACATCGAACGTCATACGATTGATCAGTGAAATTAAACCAGATGAAATTTACAACCTAGCAGCACAATCGCATGTCCGTGTATCATTTGATGTACCAGAATATACAGCTGACGTTGATGCTGTGGGAACATTACGGATTTTAGAAGCTGTTAAAATCCTTGGTCTCACTGAAAAGACACGAATCTATCAAGCATCAACTTCAGAACTTTACGGAAAAGTTCAAGAAGTTCCACAATCGGAGACAACACCATTCTATCCACGTTCGCCATACGGTGTCGCTAAGATGTATGGTTTCTGGATCACAAAAAACTACCGTGAATCGTATAACATGTTTGCTGTAAACGGTATTCTCTTCAATCACGAATCAGAACGCCGTGGTGAAACATTTGTTACTCGTAAAATTTCACTAGCAGCCGCACGCATTGCGCAAGGGAAACAAAAAGAGTTGAAACTGGGTAACCTCGATTCATTACGTGACTGGGGATATGCGAAAGACTACGTTGAATGTATGTGGTTAATGTTACAACATGATAAACCAGAAGACTTCGTTATTGCGACCGGTGAAATGCATACGGTTCGCGAGTTTGTTGAGCTTGCATTTAAGCATACAGGTATTGACGTAGAGTGGGCTGGAACGGGCGTAGAGGAAAAAGGATATAATAAAGCAACGAAAGAATTAATCGTATCTGTAGATCCTAAGTTCTTCCGTCCTGCAGAAGTAGAACAACTTTTAGGTACACCAGAAAAAGCAAAGCGTGTTTTAGGATGGAATCCAACTAAAACATCTTTTGAGCAATTAGTAAAAATTATGGTAGATTATGATACAGAAAAAGTTAAAAATGAGCAACATAAAGTTAAGATGTTCGATTAAATAAATGAGAGTATTTGAAAAATCAAATACTCTCATTCTAACCAATATTTTCTACGTATATAGAAGGAGAGTTAGACTCTAGTGAAAAAAATGCTCACTTGGTCATTTATGGGTAACATAATATATACAATGTCACAATTTGTTATTTTAATGTTGCTAAGTTATGGTGGAGATTATGACGATGTAGGAAAATATGGATTTGCGCTTGCCGTAACTGCACCTATAATTAAAATTACAAATATGCAACTAAATTTAATAATTTCAAGTGATCAAAAACACGAACTAAACTTTTCTTCATTATTTAAAATAAGGATTGTTTTTTTGGTAGGATCATTATTATTTTTAATAATATCACTTTTCTTATTAAATTTTAACAGAGAAACATATTTGATTATAGTTTTGATATTTTTCTCTAAAATAATTGAGAGCTTAAACGATTTAATTTATGGTTACTTTCAAAGAGATCATAATATTAATTTAGTTGGTAAGTCAAAAATACTAAAAGGTATTTTTTCGTCGATTACTTTTGCTATATCTTATATCATTTCTAATAGTGTTATTATTGCTCTATTTGTTTTAAATATCACTTGGTTGACTATATTAGCAATCGATTTAAATAAAACAGTGTTATATAAAAGTGATATCAAAAAAAATATTGATAAGTACAAAAAGATTATTATAATTAGTTTTCCTCTAGGTATTGCTGGAACTTTCGATTTAATAAATGTAAACATTCCAAGATATTTATCACAATATTTTTTAACCAATACTGAATTAGGTTTTTACACTATAATTTCTTATCTAATGATTGCAGGAGGAGTATTAATTGATTCTATATGTATAACTTTTTTACCAAGATTAAGTAGATATATAGAAAGTAAAGAATTTGATAATTTTTATAAAATGATCAAAAAAATTAATATTTTTGCAAGCATTTTAAGTATTTTGGGAATAATAATTTCATACTTCTTTGGATCATTTGTATTATCAATATTGTTCAATATTTCGAATTTAAAAGTTGAAAAATTATTGGTAATAATTATGTTTGGATGTTCATTTTGGTATTTTTCTAGTTTTTACAATACATATCTATACGCTATGAAAATATATAAAAATCAATTAAAGATAATGATTGTATGTTTTGCTGTCACAGTTTTATCTGGTTTTTATCTTGTTGAAAATGCAGGATTGTTAGGCGCTGGATGGGTTTTTGTTATTTATATGTTTACCAGATTCTCTTTAACATTTGCTCAGTTCTACCTTAATAAGATTAATGTTTATAAAATTATGGGAGAATATTATGAATAAAATGACTTATAAAATTGTATTGTTTTTATTCTATTTTTTATTTGTAATTTCTTATTACGAATTAGAGTGGATTAATAAAATTCGATATCTAGGAATAGCGTTAATTGTAATAATTGGGATAATTTCATATCTAATTGATAAAAAAAACATGAAAGAGAAGAATACTTCTTTCAATAAAGTAAGTGTTATATTGTACTATTTAATGTTTATAACTTTAACAGTCACTACACTGTTCTCGAACTATCAAATCAACTCATTATTTAAAATTATCTCATTGTTTGTATTATTTATAATTGTTTTTTTTATATTACCTCATATCATAAACAAGATAGGATTAATTACTCACAATTTTTTGTTAATATACTCAATATTGTTAGGAATTGGTATTGCTTTTCTTATAAGTCCAGATGGACATATTGTTAGCTACGGAGCAAGAGTAACTACCTTTGAAACGAGATTAAAATTATTTTTTTATCATCCTAATATTTTAGGTAGCATGTGTTTTATTGCAATTGCGTTTTTTCAACTAAATTATGTTTTAAGAACAAAGAAAATATCAATTACAAATAAATTATTACATTTATTTATAATTGTAATATTAATCTACATATTGTATTTAACAAACTCTAGAACACCACTTTACAGTCTAATTATTTTACAAGTAATAATTTTTTATAGAAAGTATCTAAATACCTTTTATAAAAAATTAACTATATATGCTCTTTGTATTGCTGCTATTCCTCTCTATATAAATCAAGTACTAAATATGTCCTATGAAGAATTAAACATACTATTAAGTGATAGACTTTATCTCTGGAATCAAGCTCTAAATCAGCTACTATTTGAAAATAAAATATTAACTGGTGTGGGATCATATTTAAATTCGCAACTAGATTCACTGGATCTTGTTTTAATTGATAATGGATATATTTACATTATGTATCAAAATGGAGTAGTAGCTCTAATTATTTTATTAATATTGAGTGTAAATACTTTATGGTCAACTTTTCGAATTAAAGTAGCTGATAAAATAAAAAATTATTTTTTATCACTATTTACTGTGTATTTATTTATAGGTTTTTTTGAAAATTCCTTGTTTAATATTAGTAATTTAGTTTGTATTACAATTTTATCGACAACATATTATGTTAATAAATATCATGCAATTAATATTTGATTTAAAATCATATAATATTTTATTAAAAGTAAAGGAAGATAAAATTGAAAAAAATTTTTGTTAATGCCACTTCATGTACCGTTGGAGGAAGTAAAACAATATTATTACAATTTATAAATAACATGAAAAAAAGTAATGTTAATAATATTTGTTATTATTTATTTGTTGCTGATAAAAAGGAAATTCAAGATATCAACGATATTAATGATGAAAATTTAGTAGTAATAGAAGTTAAAGCAAAAAAGTGGAAAGATAGATTATACTGGGATTTTTTCGGTATGAAATCATGGTCTGAAAAAAATAAAATTAATCCAGATAAAATTATATCGTTACAAAATACCGGTGTTAACTATAACAAAGAAGTTAAGCAAATTATATATTTGCACACGCCGATTCCATTTGTCACTTATAAATGGAATATAATTAATAAGGAAGAGCGAAAGTTATGGTTTTATAAATATGTTTATCCATTTTTTATTAAAAAATGGATAAACAGTAATACAGAATTTGTTGTTCAAAGTGAATGGCTAAAAAAGTCTGTTTCAAAAAAACTAAAAGTTAATAAAAACAAAATTCATGTTTTTTTCCCGGATCTTCCTCAAGTAAAATTGAATTCCATTGAAGTAGAAAAAAATGATCATGAAACTAGTAATTTTTTATTCTATCCAGCAATGAACTATGTATATAAAAATCACAATGTAATTATACAAGCTTTAAAAAAAATAAAAGTAACAAATTATTCGATATATAAACGAATTAAAATTGTATTTACTTTGGATGACAATTCAAATGTGGCGAAAAAATCAAAAGAATCAGGAGTACAATCTAGAATTAAATTTACAGGAATGCTAAATAAAGAAGAAGTTGATTATTATTATAATAATTCAAAAGCAGTATTATTTCCAAGTTATATAGAAACATTTGGTTTGCCACTTCTAGAAGCAAAAATGTACAAGAAACAAATTTTAGCTTCAAATGAGTTGTTCTCTCAGGAAATTCTCAATGATTATGAAGGAGTAAAATTCATTGACAAATTCTCATCAGAAGACTGGGCAAATCATATAATAGAAATATATTCAAAAAAAATAGTTAATAAGAATATTGATAAAAAAGAGAACGTTAACATTAAAACATGGTCAGATTTTTTTATATATGTAAACAATTTCTAAAAATAGAAGGGGAGATTTTATGAATTTAGAACAGTATAATCAAGAAAATTATCAAATCGGAAGGGCGAAAATAATTGTATTGATTTGGTGGTTAATACAATCAACATTGTTTAGATTATCTATTCATAATATGTATAGATATAGAAGAATGATTCTTATTCTTTTTGGTGCAAAAATAGGAAAGAATGTAAAAATAAGATCTTCAGCGAGATTTCATTATCCTTGGAAAGTGGAAATTGATGATAATTCATGGGTAGGAGATGACACTTATTTTTACAGCTTAGATAATATTTATATTGGGAAAAATTCAGTGATTTCACAAAAAACTTATCTTTGTACAGGTAGTCATGATATTAGAAAACAAAGTTTTGATTTAATTACTAAACCAATTGTTATAAAAGATAATGTATGGATTGCAGCTGATTGTTTTATTCATCCCGGTACTATTATTGAAAATAACGTAATTGTAAGTGCTAGAAGTAATGTTGTTGATAGTTTGAAATCTGATTATATCTATGCCGGCAATCCAGCCGAAGTAATTAAATCTATTCCTGAAAAGAGAAGATAATAGTATGAAGAAAAATTTGGTTTTTGTCATTAATTATTTTTATCCCGATTACGCATCAACAGGGCAGCTTATGACTGAACTTTGTATGCATTTAAAAAATGATTTTAATATTACAGTTATCGCAGCACAGCCTGGATATAGTAATGAAACTTACAAGGGAAGATCAAAAAATATATTCGAAGAAGAGCAATGGAATGGGTTAAAAATTATTCGAATTCGTTTGCCCAAAGTTAATAAGAACTCTAAAATCAGTAGAGCAAAGTATATTATAAATTATTTTATTTTAGCTAACTTTGTTCTTTTAAAAGAAAAAAATGTTGATTTAATTTATACGATTTCACAGCCTCCAATAATAGGTGGTTTGATAGGAACAATTGGAAAAAAAATAAAATCTTCTAAACATGTTTATAATATTCAAGATTTCAATCCAGAACAAGCAGCTGCTGTTAATTACACAGATGGAATTTCACATAATATTGCGAAAATATTAGATAAAATAAATTGTTCTTACTCAGACCATGTGATAATTGTAGGCAACGACATGAAGAAAACATTAGAAAAGCGCTTTGGAGTTAACCATAAAATTAGTCATAGCGTAATTAATAACTGGACAGATGAAAATCAAATAATACCATTATCAAAAGAGAATATAGAAGTAAGTAAATTTTTAAGAAAATATAATTTGGAAAATAAATTTATTATTATGTATTCAGGTAATTTAGGTTTGTTTTATGATTTAGAAAATTTAATCAAAATTGCGACAAAGATGAAATCTATTCCTGATATTCATTTTTTATATATCGGTGAAGGTGCTTCTAAAATGAAGATGCAAGAGTATGTATCTAAGCAAGAATTAAAAAATGTTACTTTTTTACCATATCAACCAAAAGATTTTATAAAATACTCACTAAATGTAGCAGATGCACATCTCGTCGTGAATCAAAAAGGAATCAAAGGTGTATCTGTTCCTAGTAAAATTTATGGTGTTATGGCGGCTGGAAAACCTATATTAGGTGTGCTCGAGCAAGGTAGTGAAGCTGAACTTTTAATTTCAAACAGTAATGCTGGTTTTGTATCTGAACCGCAAGACTATGATCATTTTATTGAAAATATAATGTTGATGTATAATTTGACAGATCAAGAGCGCATTGAAATGGGAATGCGTGGACGCTCTTATCTTGATAAAAATCTAAAAAAAGAAATCTCACTCAATAAATATAAAGATACACTCAATATGATTTTGAATAAATAATTTTGAAAGTAGGAAACACTAAATGAAACTTGTTCTACTGTCGGGAGGGTCTGGTAAACGACTGTGGCCTCTTTCGAACGATACTCGATCAAAACAATTTTTGAAAGTACTTGGAAGCCAAAAATTACAGGAACAGTCAATGGTTCAGCGTGTCTGGGGACAACTTGAATCTACAGGCTTATCAAATGATGTGATGGTTGCGACTTCTAAAATGCAACGGGATATGATTCATGCTCAAATTGGTGAGAATGTTCCATTAATCATTGAACCCGAGCGTCGTGATACATATCCTGCAATCGCCCTTGCCGCAAGTTATTTATACTCTGTACAAAATGTAGATAAAAATGAAGTAGTAGTTGTTTTACCAGTCGATCCTTATGTAGATGATCAATTTTTTGAAAAGGTTAAAGTATTAGAGAAGATGTTAATTGCAACTGATGCTGATTTAGCATTGATGGGTGTAAAACCAACTTATCCTTCTTCAAAATACGGTTATATGGTGCCTATGAAGGGTTCAACTATATCTAATAATCATATCCAAGTTCAAAAGTTCACAGAAAAACCTTCTGAAGAAGAGGCAGCTGAGTTGATTGAATCTGGAGCTCTTTGGAATTGTGGCGTATTTGCTTTTCGTTTAGGCTATTTACTGAAAACACTTGAAGAAAATAACCTACCTTTAAGTTATCAAGAACTACTAGACATGTATGTAACACTACCTAAAATTAGTTTTGATTACGCTGTAGTCGAAAAAACTACTAATATTATCGCAGTTCCTTACGATGGCTACTGGAAAGATCTTGGGACTTGGAATACGCTAACGGAAGAGATGGCAACATCTCAAATCGGTAAAGGTATTATTTCAGAAGATAGTACAAATACTCACCTTATAAATGAACTAGATATTCCTGTAACCGTGATTGGAGTAAAAAATCTAGTTATTGCAGCTAGCCCGGATGGGATTTTAGTGTCTGAAAAAGAAGCTAGTCCGAAAATCAAAGATTACATCGGACAATATGATCACCCACCAATGTATGAAGAGCGTATGTGGGGGTGGACGCGCACTCTAGATTATGCAAAATACGATGAACAAAAGGAAATGGTCACGAAACGTATTTGTATCTATGCTGGACGTAATTCTTCGTATCATCGACATATCTTGAGAGATGAAGTATGGACGATTGTACGAGGCGAAGGAGATTTAGCAGTAGACGGGCGTATTACTCGAGTTAAGGCAGGAGATATCGTTCACTTACCAGCCGGTAAAGAGCACGGTATTTATGCACTTTCTGAATTAGAGTTTATTGAGGTGCAGACAGGTCTTGAGATTACAGAAGAGGACTTTGTACGTATCCATTATAAATGGTCAGATGTTCTTTCTTGCTTCAATCAATCCGAGTCTCGCGTTATTTATTAACCGCTTGTTTGTGGAGAGAATATACACTTCTCTCCTGTTTTTATTTGGAGGAAATAAATGAAGATTGCCTATTATATTTCAGATTATGGATACGGGCATGCTACACGTAGCATTGCAATCATTCGAGAATTATTGAAAAGGAATTCGGAGATAATGATTACCATCTGCCATAGCTTTGCTACTGAGTTATTAATAAATTCCTTCGATGACAATCGGGTGACTCTCCGCGTTATACCGACAGATGTTGGATACATCTTGAATTTAGATACTCTAGAATTAGATTCTGAAAAAATGAAGAAAATGTATGAAGAATATTTATATTTTCGCCCTCAAAAAATAAAAAAAGAAATAAATTTTTTAAAACATAATCAAATTTCATGTGTTATAACAGATATCTATTCAATTGCCATCGAAGCTGCTAATGAATTAAATATTGTAAGCATAGGAATATCAAACTTCTTATGGAGTGAAGTCTATGGAAATATAATTGAAGAATCAAAACTTGAAGTAATGAAAGATGCGTATAAGAAAATGACGTATTACTTCCAACTAGAAGGTAGCGTTAACGCAAGTAAAACATATAATTTTTTCTCACGAAAAATTAATGTGAGAGAAGTAGAAAGAATTAGAGCAGATCTAAACATATCGTCTAAAGATACCGTTATTTTCTACGGGCTTGGT
Organism: Exiguobacterium sp. BRG2; assembly: GCF_031844245.1. NCBI lineage: Bacteria > Bacillati > Bacillota > Bacilli > Caryophanales > Exiguobacterium > Exiguobacterium sp. BRG2. The sequence goes on along the minus strand of NZ_JAUZUW010000004.1, from coordinate 136,498 downwards.
ATGAGAGTAGATCACAGTCATCAATTAAGTAATAAATCACCTTTATGGTCTACCGAAAATTGTAAATTTATTGTATCTTCGCACGTAGATATCAGTCATCCAAACGTACATAAAATACCAAAAGACTATATTGAAACACAAAATTATGTGGCAGTTTCTGATTTTACTATTACTAAACCGGGGTGGAGTACAGTTGGTGAAGCCTTATGTGGGGAAAGTAGAATAATTCTAGTAAATAGAGCATCTTTTAATGAGGATCAAGCTACTATCAATAAACTAAAAAAATCAAATCATTGCAAAGTGTTAACAATAAATGAACTTTTATTATTAAATATTAGTAAAGAGACTATAAATCAATTGAATGAATTAATTCAACTTAGGTCCATTGGTAATGAAATTGATAGTTTAATGAATGATTTACAAAAAAAACTTGATGAGGTGAAATGATGATACTTGTAGTTGGTGGTGCAGGTTATATTGGAAGTCATGTAGTAAAGGAACTTTTAAACAAAAATAAAAAAGTAATCGTGTTAGATAATTTATCAACAGGATTTCGTTTTGCTGTGGATTCACGGGCAATTTTTATTAAAGGTGAACTAGGAGATACAAATACTTTAAAAGAAATTTTTAATGAGTATACTGTTTCGGCAGTCATGCATTTTGCAGCAAATAGTCTCGTCGGAGAATCAGTTGTTAATCCAATCAAATACTATTTAAATAACGTGAGCGCTACCTTGAATTTATTATCTACAATGGATGCTTATCAAATTAAAAAATTCGTGTTTTCCTCTACAGCAGCGACGTACGGACTAGTCGAAGAATCAATTATTACGGAAAGCACATCTGTTCAACCCATTAACCCTTACGGTCATTCAAAATTGATGGTTGAGCAAATACTAGCTGATTTACATAAAGCAAATGGATTGAACTATGTAACCTTAAGGTATTTCAATGCCGCAGGATCTCATCCCGATCAGACAATTGGAGAAAATCATAATCCTGAAACACATCTTATTCCAATCGTATTACAACATTTGAATGGAAGAAGAGATCAAATAACTGTCTATGGTCAAGATTATGATACACCTGACGGAACCTGTATTCGAGACTATATTCACGTTTGTGATTTGACTGATGCTCATATTTTAGCGTTAGAAGCGCTTTTAGATACTACAGTCACAAATGAAACGTATAACTTAGGCAACGGTCAAGGTTATTCCGTCAAAGAAATCATTCAAACTGCTGAAAAAATAACGGGCAACCTAGCTCACGTTGAAATAGGTCTTCGACGTGAAGGTGATCCGGCGAGATTAATAGCTAGCTCTAAAAAGATACAAGAGGCGCTAGGCTGGACCCCTAAATATTCATTAGATGATATTATACAGCACGCTTGGAACTACGAAGTAAAAACTCACTAATTTATTGCACATAAGGAGAAGTCATGATATTAAAATTAGAACCCATTTTTCAAGAACGTATTTGGGGAAGTCAACGACTTAAAGAAGAGTTTGATTATGAAATTCCTCACGGTACGATTGGTGAATGCTGGGGAATTTCGGCGCATCAAAATGGCGAAAATACAATTAACAATGGTCCCTATTCGGGTCATACCTTATCTGAACTTTGGGCAAACCATCGTCAAGAACTGTTTGGTGATTTTAATCATGAAACATTCCCTCTACTCGTTAAAATACTGGATGCTACAGATGATTTGTCTGTACAAGTTCATCCGAATGACGAACAGGCGTACAGTTTAGAAGGAGAACGATTTGGTAAGACGGAGTGCTGGTATGTACTTGATGCCACTCCAGGATCTGAACTCATTCTTGGACACACTGCTCAGACTAAAGCAGAACTAGAAGTTGCCGTTGCCAACGAAAAATGGTCTGATTTGCTAAAAAGACAACCTGTTAAGAAAGGTGATTTTGTTTTTGTTGAAAGTGGAACGATTCACGCAATTGGCAAAGGAATCATGATTCTTGAGACGCAACAATCTTGTGACACTACGTATCGTGTATACGACTTTGATCGAACAGATGATAAGGGGAACAAGCGAGAACTTCATTTAGAGAAAGCACTTGCTGTTACAACGGTTCCTGATGTTCCTGTACTTGCACAGCCATCTGAACAGTTAGTTCATGCGGGAATGATTCGTACGCTTGTTCAATCACCCGAGTTTGATGTTTATCATCATCGCGTAAATCCAGGATATGTGTACCCAAAAAGAGCTCACTTTTCATTAATGACGATTATCGAAGGGGGAGGAATTCTTCAAACTGATGATGAGTCACTAGAAGTAACTAAAGGTGATCATTTAATCATTACTAAAGAGACGAGTAACATCGTTGTTGCTTCAGGGCAAATGGAATGGATTACAAGTGAAATCGGTCATGAAAAGTGATCAAATGTCGTGGAGGACAATATGAATTATCTTGAAAAGGCACAACAATGGAATACATATGACCATCTTGATTCTGAATTGAAAGTAGAATTGGAATCTATTTTAAATCAGACATCAGAATTAGAAGAGCGCTTTTATAAATCGTTAGAGTTCGGAACAGGTGGGATGCGTGGTGAGCTAGGAGTCGGTACAAATCGCTTGAACATCTACACTGTTCGTAAAGCAATCGACGGACTTGCCCGTTATATTGTTGAACAAGGCGAAGAAGCAATGAAACGTGGAGTGGTCGTTGCGTATGATTCGCGTTACAAATCAGCAGAGTTTGCGATGGAAATTGCTCAAGTGCTAGGACATTACAACGTTAAATCGTATGTCTTCGACGCGCTACGTCCGACGCCAGAGTTATCCTTCTCAATTCGCTATCTGAATACATTTGCAGGGATCGTTATCACGGCAAGTCATAATCCGCCTGAATACAATGGAATTAAGATTTATGCAGAAGATGGTGGTCAAATGCCGCTTGAGATGGCGGATGTTATTACTTCGTACATCAACCAAGTTGAAAACGAATTAACGATTCCGTTTGTGGAATACGAAACGCTTTTGAAAACCGGTTTGTTGCAAATGATTGGTGAAGAGTTTGATCGAGCATATCTAGCTGCACTGGACACACTTCAATTGCGAAAAGTTACAAAGGCAGATATGAAAATCGTATTTACGCCACTTCATGGGACGGCGCATCATCTTGTTCCAGAAGGTCTAAAACGATTTGGTTTTGAGAATGTCATTCTGGTAACAGAGCAAATGACTCCGGATCCAGAATTCTCTACTGTCGATTCGCCGAATCCAGAAGAACATGCGGCTTTTGAGTATGCGATTCGTTATGGAAAAGAGCACGACGCGGATTTATTACTCGCAACTGATCCAGATGCAGATCGACTTGGTGTTGCTGTTAAGAATGCTAAAGGACAATATGAAGTCTTAACAGGAAATCAAACGGGCGCATTGATGTTACATTATATATTGGAACAGAAAAAGCGAGCAGGAAGTCTTCCTGTGGATGGTGCGGTCTTAAAAACAATCGTTACTTCTGAGATTGGTCGTACGATTGCTACCGATTATGGTATGGAGACAATTGATACATTAACTGGATTCAAATTCATCGGAGAACAGATTAAACAATTTGAAGAGCACTCTTCAAATACGTTCTTGTTTGGTTATGAAGAAAGCTATGGCTATCTGATTAAAGAGTTTGTTCGTGATAAAGATGCTGTTCAAGCAGCTGTATTTATTGCAGAAGTCGCATCATATTATCATGAACAAGGAATGACATTGTACGATGCCTTACTTAACTTAATGGAGCAATATGGGTACTATCAAGAAGATCTTATCTCATTGACGTTAAAAGGTAAAGATGGTGCAACGCAAATTCAAGAAATGATGGAACAAGTCCGACAAGCACCTATGAACGAAATTGCAGGTAAACGAGTCGTGATGATCGAGGACTATCTATTAAGTCAAAGCATTAATCTTAAAGCGAACGAAATCACTCGTATCAACTTGCCGACATCAAACGTATTGAAGATACATCTAGAAGGTGAGTCATGGATTACACTTCGTCCATCCGGTACAGAGCCTAAAATTAAGTTCTATTTTAGCGTAAAAGAACAGGACCTTGTATCAAGTGTCGAGACACTTGATACACTAAAAAAAGAATTCATGAGTATCGTGAATGGTGTGACGATATAAATAAAGGAGTGCTAAGTACATGAAAATCACGGTAGCAGGAACAGGATACGTTGGTCTATCGATGGCCGTATTACTCGCCCAGCATAATGAAGTCACATCGATTGATATCGTTAAAGAACGGGTCGAAATGGTTAACAACCGTAAGTCACCAATTGTTGACGCAGAAATCGAAAACTTCCTTCAACATAAGGAATTAAATTTACACGCGACAACAGATAACTTCGAAGCCTACAAAGAAGCAGAGTTTGTCGTCATCGCGACACCGACAGATTTATGATCCAGTACGCAATTATTTCAATACACGGACAGTCGAAAGCGTCGTCGCAACGGTACTTGCGATTAATCCGGATGCGACGATGGTCATCAAGTCGACGGTACCAGTAGGTTATACAGAAGAATTAAAAGAAAAATTTGATACACCGAACATCGTCTTCTCACCAGAGTTCTTACGTGAAGGACAGGCGTTACATGACAACCTCTATCCATCGCGTATCGTCGTTGGTGAACGGTCAGAGCGTGCGCAACAGTTCGCTGATTTATTACTGCAAGGGGCAGTGAAGAAAGACGTTCCTGTCTTATTGACAGACTCGACGGAAGCAGAAGCAATTAAACTCTTCTCGAACACCTATCTTGCGATGCGTGTCGCGTTCTTCAATGAACTTGATACGTATGCGGAAGTACGGAACTTAGATACGAAACAAATCATCGAAGGTGTTGGTCTCGATAGCCGGATTGGGAACCACTATAACAACCCGTCATTCGGCTATGGTGGGTACTGTTTACCGAAAGATACAAAGCAGCTACTGGCAAACTATGAAGATGTTCCGAACAACATTATCGGTGCAATCGTGGAAGCGAACCGGACACGGAAAGACTACATCGCAGATACGATCATCAAACAAAATCCAAAAGTCGTAGGTGTCTATCGCTTAACGATGAAGACGGATTCGGATAACTTCCGTGCCTCATCGATCCAAGGTATCATGAAACGAATCAAGGCAAAAGGAATTGAAGTGACAGTCTTCGAACCAGTCTTGACGGAAGATACGTTCTACAACTCACGTGTCATTCGTGATCTTGAAGCGTTCAAGCAAGAATCGGATATCATTATTTCGAATCGGATGCATCCAGAGTTGAGTGATGTGGAAGAGAAGGTTTATACGCGGGATTTGTATAGTAGAGACTAACTAGTTTTAACATGTATAGAATTCAAAAAACAGGAGTACAGAATAACGTGCGTTTTTAACGTATGATTCTGCACTCCTGTTTTTTATGATGCAGATTAACAAAGCGAATCACCTAATGATTGTAAGAGTACAAATGCAATGCAAAGTTGCTCAAAACTAATTTTTTGAAGTGACAAATAAACAAAAAATCTGCTGAGAATAAAATAACCTATACAAAAAAGTAAAGGGGTGACGTAAAAAACCTAAAAATCTTCTAAAAATATAAAATAACTATTTATTTCTGTAAAATCTATAACCCTTTTGTATATGAACATAGAAAAAAATATTTTTTTGTGGATTATAATGAAAAAAATGGATTTAATAATTTCCAATCTTTTTATATAAGGATATGTATATTCTGATAAATTGAATTACTATTTTTAAATCAATTTCAAATACGATATGAATTGTAAAAGAGTAGAAATTGCAAGAAATAAAAAGGATGCGATGATATGAAACAGAAACAATCTCTTTTTGAAAAAAATCAGTTACTTCTTGAAGTGAATCAATCTCTTTCTCATTATGGTGAAGATCCTTTTTGGGGTGAAGAATTAGTATTGATTCAAAAACGCCTAATGGAAATTGAGAGCAGCATCGCCGTTGTTGGTCAATTCTCAGTCGGGAAGTCGGCGTTGTTGAATGCTTTACTCGGAGAAGAGATTTTATCGAATCGTGTCGTTGAATCGACTAAAGTTCTGACCCGGATTCGTTATTGTGCAACTCAGACAGAAACAAGAGTTATCTTAACCAAACGAGATGGATCACAACAAGTCATAAAGATGTCCCACATCGATGATTTACAAAAGTATACGACATTCCAAGGGGAAAATATCACAAACGAACTCCAATACGTTGATCTCTACTGGCCAGTACAATTTCTAAATCAAGATCTTGTGTTGATTGATACTCCGGGTGCAAATTCGTTAACGGCAAGTGCGTTTCAGACGACGCGGAAGCAATTAAAAACCTCTTCTGCCATCATGTATCTATTTTTAGGAACAAAGGGACTGGACGCTGCTGATTATCCACTCATTGAAGAATTTATCAATCAGAAGAAAAAGGTATTTTTGGTCGGAACACATATCGATCAATTGACGTCGGAACAGTGGCAAGAAGTTATCAGCGACGTGCATGAAAAGTTAAATCCCCTTCTTTTAGGAGAAAAAATTAATATCGTAGGTGTGTCTTCTAAAGAGGCTTTATGCGGAAAGCAGACGAATGATATAAATCTTATTACAGCTTCGAATATTTTAAGTCTTGAAAAGACATTACAGGATTACATGAAAAATAAGGAGTACGAGCAAGCGGAACTTCGATCAGTAGCATATGACTATAAACAGATCGTAGAAGAAATCGAAGCACAAAAAAAAGAAGAGGAAGCGGATGAATCAGCAAATCTGCAGGAACGGAAGAGACGATTAGAACGTTTAATCCTTCTGACTGAACTTGATTATGACAAAGTGAAAGAAGAAGGACTGTCGCTAATTAAAGAACGTAAGAGTCATTTAAAATCGCTCAATCTGATGTATGAAAAAGAGTGGAAACAAGAAGGTAAAGTTGTTTTTGACATTGTAAAGAAAAAGTATGCAGTGTATGCAAAAACGCTAAAAGATAACATTGCAACTACTAGTTACATACAAATGGACGGCTTAAAAGAACGATATATTCAACATCTAAACGATATTGAACAATCTTATTATCTTTGGCATCAAGAAATGGAAAGGTTTGCTGATCGGTTTGTTGTATCTTTTGAAAAAAGTATTCAGCAGGATGACCAATCCTTCTTTGAAGCGCTTCAACAACTGGGAACAAATATTGATATCCGCTGGGATGATTTTGAGAGCATCATTAAAGAAATAAAACTGACACCTTACCGAATAGATGATACATTCGAAGTTTTTGAAGAGTATAACAGTGAAAATGCTGACTATGTTTCATTTGAAGAAAAAGTACAGCAAAAAAATAATAATCTTCACCGTATGGAACAAGAGCTACAGATTCAACAAAATGCAGCCAAACAAGAAGTTGATAGCCAAAAGAAAGAAGAAGAGCGGGATCTAGGGGTAAAACCAGAGCCGAGGGAACGTTATCGAACAAAAGGTATCCTATTTTGGAAACGACAAGAATTCATCGGATATGATTATTCAAACCAAGAACGCTGGGACGAAAAATTTCAAGCGATTCATAATACCTACCAAAAGAAGAAACGTCTCATCGAACAGGAATTTAAAGAGAAATTTAATGAAGTCGAGCGCGATAAAGAGATGCTTGAAAAAGAATATGAAGTGCTAGAAGACATGAAGCAAGCGCACGCACAAGAATTAATGATGGCGTTGTATACAACTGTACTAAATAAATCAAAAATTGTTAAACAGGGACATGCTTCCAAAATTGATGAGATGCAAAAAGAATGGAATGAACTTTTAGAGCTACAGTACGAACGATACGATGAGCACACTCAACGAATCGAAAAAGCGTTTAAAAAATTCATACAGATATCTAAAGAAACAGCTATTCAAAAAATCAAAGTACTTTGAGGAGTGAGTTTATGATTCGGCAACAATTCATGGAAAAAAAGCGTGAACTGCAAGGTCGTTTTACGGATGCTTATGAAATTGGGAAAAAAATTGAAGAAACCTATCAGAATGTCTTGCCAGTTGGACAATTGATGGAAAACCTGCAGACACTTCAAAAAAACTGGGAAGGAGAAAGATTTGAAATCGTAGTAGTTGGAGAGTTTTCTACAGGAAAGTCTACTTTCATTAATGCGTTGCTACAACGAGAAATCCTTCCATCCAAAGTTACACCGACGACAGCGACGGTCAACTTCATTCGTCACTTAAATGAATTACCAAATCACACAGGAGAACCAGTTGCGAAAGTTGTTTTTAAGGATGGCAATGAAATGGACGTACCTTACTTGGAGCTGACGGAATATGTTACCGAGATGAGTGAAAAGCTTAATGTTAGTGAACAAATTCATCATGTTGATTTGTATGTTGAATCTCCTTATCTCGAAAATGGAGTCGTTCTCGTCGATACTCCAGGACTGCAAGCCTTGAATCCAGAGCACGAAAAAATTACGAAAACACAAATAAAAAAATCAAATGCCAGTATTCTGTTGTTTAATATGGAACAACCCGGAAAATTGACTGAAATAAAATTTTTGCGTGATTTGTCAGATTCGATTGATCGGATTTTCTTTGTTGCCAATCGATTAGATGGTGTACCAGTAGATCAAGTTCAAGAAGTAAAAGATCAGTTAGAAAATGCTCTACGTTCAAATGATTATCAAAAAATTGATGCGTCCAAAGCAGTCATATATCCTGTTAGTGCTTTGCAAGCTTTAAAATCGCGCGATACATCCGTTAAGACGAAACATTGGGAAACCACTTCAGCTAATCAGTTATTAAACGACTCAAGGTTCTTAGAATTTGAACAGAGACTTGAAACATACTTATTCGATGGTGAAAAAACAAAAGATTTCTTAGATGTTCCATATGCGGCGATTGAACATTTTTATGATTATCTAGTTGAGGAACTTGAACAGTATCAGGCTACGCTTGAAAGTGAGGAAGATCTGGATAGCCTGGAAAAAATGCATCAGTTGGCACGTGAGGAAGCACAACTGAGGAACTTACAATTGAAAAAAGAAGTGATTCGTCTAAAGAATGTATTTATGTCTACGATTCGAGAAAATGAAAAACAATTTTCTGTTGAATTCGAAGACTTGGTTAACGAAGTTAAAGAGGCAATTGAAGAAATTGAAGAACTAGAGGGGTTATCAGACGAAGTAAATGAGGAACTCGGACGTTTCAATAAAGGCTACCAGGGATTATTTGAAACTCAAGTTAAACAATTGGCGAGTGATCTTAATCTAGCCATGCGTAAAGAATTAAATGATTTCGAAGTAAAAATGGACACGACATCTGAAGCAAAAGGTATTCAACTTGAAGTACGAAAGAAGCATCTGAAACAAAAAACGTACCAAGAAATATATGAAGAAGTATCACGTCAATTCATGGAAAAGGAAACAGAATTAAAGGAGGAGAGCGAAGCACTGCGCAAAAAAATTCAGATTGAGACGGAACTACGTCTAAAACGTGAAGATAAAGAACAACAAGAACGAATGTTCCAAGAAGAACGACGTTTCCAAGAGCAACTGATTCAAGGAACACCTCAAACCATTGAAAAGTATGGAACGATAAAAGAACGGCGGTTTTGGTTTGATAAAAAAGGTGTTGTTGAAAAAGACAATGCAAAATATGAGCAGTTGGTCAATCAAAAAAAAGAATTACTAAAAGAACAAAATCGTTTGAGTGAAGAACAGAAACAACAACAACATGCACTCGAAATCGAATTATCTAAGCAAGAAACGGCTTATACGAATATGGAGGATATTCGAGACGAAAAACGCGAATTGCGTGAACAGAGAAATCTCATGCTTATGGATCAAATGAAATCACAATTTAAAGACGCGGAACGCCAATTAAAAAAAGAAAAACGAAATGTCATCCGGAGTTTCGAATCATTGATCAGACAGACTCGTCGTGAATACAAAGATTTCTTAAGAACACTTGATGCCTTGAAAATCGCTGAGTCTCAAATCGAAACGTATATCAATTCCCAAGATGAGCTACTTGCTTCTGCCACGCAACGCGAAGCGCAGTTGTCCGAGCAACTATCAAATTCGCAGGAAAAACGCCAGCGTCTTGCTAAGGAAATCAGTACATTAAAAGACAAAGTGGAAGAAGAAAAAATGTCACTTATGATGACACGAATCTAGGAGGGAAATGCATGTTAACTCAAATCAAACAACTCCCGCTACGCGAGGAAGATCAACGTTTTTTACAGCTGATTGAACAACAAGCCAAAGAAAAAGCAATGACATTGGGTATTTTTGGATCATTTAGTGTAGGGAAATCAGCATTGATCAATGCTTTGTTTGAACAACCGGACTTTCTACCAACTCACACGAACGAAACGACGGCTCTACCGACACATATTCTTTATGGGGAGGCAGATAGTATCGAAGTTCTAAAAATCGATGGAACATACGAATCTGTTGATGCAGCACAGATGCAAAGCCTAAAGGCGGGCGGAGACGTTGAAGAAATCGAACGTGTAGTCATTCGAAAGTCGCAACCGGACTGGTTGAAAGAGATCACGCTCATCGACACACCAGGACGCAATACAAAGTTTCAAGCCCACGTTGAAGCATCAGAAGAAGCGCTGATTACTTCAGATGCTGTTTTATATGTTATGTCGTGGCAGGGATTGACGTTGGAAGATGTCGTGTATATCAAACATATTTTACGTTATCAGCCGAACTTGTACTTCGTCGTCAATAAGGTTGATCATATTGATGAATCGCAAGGTGTGACGATTGAAGAGATGAAACAGCGTGTGCAAAAAGAATTGGAAGAACAACTGGGAAAAGTGTACCCAGTGTATGCCGTCAGTGCACTTACGGGATATCAGATTGAGCATCTGAAAAGTGAGTTTTTACAATCACTCAAACAAAAGATTAAGCAGGTGAAGACCACTCGTTTTCAGCATGCGCTTGAACAATTTTTAAATCGTGAGCAAGAACGAATTATCCAACAGATTCGTTTGTTCGAACAGGCGACGAGTGATGACATGACAGAAGTCGATGTTCAAAAACGAGACATTCAACTTCAGTTCGAACAAGCTCAACTCCAGGTCGAACAAAAATTAGAAAGTTTACACGATAAGATAAATAATCTTGAGGCTGTATTAAGTGAGTACGTAAGAACGCAGTATCGAACATTAGAAGTGCAACTTAAAAAGTTAGCATCAACTGGTCAGTCTCTTGAAGTACTGACACTACAGGTAGAATCAGTAATCATTTCAACACGAAATGAAGTTTTTGAACATATCGAACGACAAGTGAGAGAAGTCATGGGTCAAGAGATTGAAATTACCATCCAACCAATCGAGCAGACAGGTGTTCAGTTACAAATTAAACAACCGGATTTGTCACAATTACAACTTCAATATGATGAAGAACGGCAAAAACAACTTGCTAAAATTGAGACAGCAACAAAGAAACTAGAAGAATTACCAGAAGATGAAGAGAATGAGTTCGAACGGGTACGCCTGAAGGAAGAGATCGAATCCTTGACGGAGCGTACTATCGAACAATTTGTACCGCGATACATCCTTGATGAATCATTTGATGCGAATCAAGCGACCAAAATTGCCTCAGCCATTGGATTCGTTGGTGACATGGCTTTAACAGTCGGTCTTGCGGTTGCGACGGCAGGCGGATCCGCAGCAGTTCAAGTAGGGGGAAAGGTTGCAGCACAGACGGCCGCTAAAACAGCAGCTAAAACGGCAGCGAAAGAAGCAACAAAAGAAGCGATGAAAATTGCTGCCAAGAAAGCAGCATTTGAAGCTGCAGAGAAGGCAGTCGTGACGGGTCTTAAAACAATTGCCGAGACAAATGAAAACATCGTACGAAAGGGACCAGGTGAGAATGAGAACGGCTTATTGAAAGCTGCAAAAGCACTTGATCAATTTACAAGTCCGGTGCAATCGATTGCTAAAAAAATCGGAGAAAATATTGATAGTACCCGTCAACAACCGAAGCGAGAAGATTTAAATCATCGCCAAGCGTTTTACGCTCAAAAATATGTTTTAGAATCAGAGCGTGATGAGAAAATGAGACAGTTGCAGTCGATGGAAGAGAAAGCGAAATCTAATATGCGTCTTCGTCAAGAGTTGGAGCAACGCCGGATGCAAGTCGAAAAAATGACGGAGCAGAAATTAGGACAACTTGAAACAGATTATGAGAACAAAAAACAGCAAGCAGCGCAGGAACATTTTGAATCAGAAATTGATTTACAGTTAAAGCAGCTGCTACAGGAAGAAGAACGTCAATTGACAGAATGGTTCAAGACAGAATTTGGACACGTTTTACATGTGCTTGATCATATGCTTCCACAACAATTACACCAAGAAATTGCACATTGGGAAGAAAAATTTCAGCAAGTGGAAGCACTAAAACAAGAAGGGACGGATAAGCTGAATCAAGAAATATCAATGTTGAAACAGCATTTAAATGTAATTGATTCAATGCTTTCTGGTGGAGCTTATGTTGTACCGGTCTGAATTAGTGTGGCTCGCACATCAACTCGATCAACAAGAACATTCTCCTGATATTCCGTCCGTGTGGAAAGCGATTCGAGAAACAGACTTAGTAAAGTCAGTACCGCTTGCTGCTGAAAAACGACAAGTATATCTTACTGGTGAACCGGAAGTCGTTTATTCGATGACTGATTTGTTTGATTCATTACCTGACGAGAAACAGATTCATATTGTAACGGAAGAACAGCATACTCATCCAGCATTAAACTGGATGAGTATTACTTATTATCCTCCTCATGAACTGAAGCAGTTACCAGACGGAGAAAATGTTACTTTGTTTACGACAGTGAAACTTCCGCTATGGTCGCGAACTTATTTCTCTAAGAATCGAATCAGCCAAGTCGTAAGCGCAGAAGAGATTATGACACTACACCGTTTCTCTGGTGTTCGTCAAACGAACATCGTCGAATTTTCCTATGCTGATTTACTGGATGATACAAGAGTTATATTAGACGAAAGAAGTAAGAGACCGGACCATCAGTTATTCCCAGAAATCCCTAAACAATTTTCATTTAAATTATCTCAACTGCACGAGGAGTTGAACTGGGATCAAGAACTGGATGAAGTAGCAGCTCATATGTTAAATACGTATTGGCTTCAAAATCGCCCGCCTTTTCCGGATTGGATGCCGATTTTATTAAGAGAGATTCAACAGTTCTTACGACTAAAGCAGAACCAACATGGTAGAACGAATATACTAGAACAATTGGAAGAGTGGGGATTGCGTGACAAACGAATTGATTGAAGTTGAAAATCATTATCTTATGCTGAGTCACTTACTGCTTCGTCACATGGCAAGTGAGCACCCTGAACTTGTCGAAGAACTGAAACAAGTACTACAACAAATCGAATTGCTTTCAGTATTTGAAAAGACAGCGTTCATTGGTAGCTTTTTGATGGCACTGGAAAATCAAGATGGCATTAAACGGAGGCATCAAATAGAACTGATATTGAAAGAGGAAAATATCAGTGAGAATACGTTTGGCGTACTCAAAAAATACAATCAGTGGATTAAATAAGGCGGGACTCATTCATGAAAAACATACATATCTATATTTTGCCGATTGCAATCGGTCTACTAGGATTACTTGCTTCACCTATAGCTGACGTAACTGGTATAGCTTACGGTTTAGTCGTCGTGAGCATGGTTTTGGGTATCGTGGGGCTTCGTTCCATTGCTCAATCGAATATGACGCAAACACAGCTATCTCAAAAATCAAATGAAATTCTTCATCAGAAATTAGAGACATTAATAATCACTAATCAACAAATCATAGAAGAAGAAAAAAAATCAAGAATAGCATTAGAAGAGACAATAACGCGAAGTCAAGGTATTTTAGGGGAAATGCATGACACAGCAAAAAACGGACAGCTTACACTTTCTAAGCAATTACTTGAGATTGAAGAAAAATTAGAAGATAGTCGTGTCGTCATGACCAGTCTCGGAAAATTAATGATTCAGGAAATAACTGAAGCAATCAAGACAGCATCATCAGAGTTGGCAGAAGAGATTGATAAAGTATTACAGGAGCAAGATAGCTTATCAAAAGAATTGATGGAACAACAGAATGATCTGTCTGATGTAATAGAAGAACGTTTTGGAGAAATGAATAACGAACTAGAGACTCAGAAAAAGCATGCGGAAGATACAACGGAGAAAATCAATCAAACTATTGCAACTGGGATAGAAAGTTCGACACAAGTCATTGATGATAAGACTAATGAGTTCATGATGAGAACAAATCAATTTGAAGAGTTCACAAAAGAACAATACTTTAAAATTGAACAGATTTTTAAAGAGGTAGAGCAATTAAGTCAAAGTGTTAAAATTCAAAACGAGCAACAAAACCGGATTGTTGAGGAACAACTTAAACAGCTTTCTGAAATCAGTCCTGCTCTTGTAGAGGGAGTCGCTCAATTAACAGACTCAAAAAGTCCAGAGCGTAAGCATCTATTGAAAATCCAAAAAAATATGATTGCTAAATTTGCAGATTTAACTTCGTCTTCATGACTTAATCTACAAAACTTGTTCTGATACTTAGGGCGTTTGGACAGTATCATAGGTTAGATTTACTTAGATATGAAATCATTCGGACGGTAAATATCTATAAGACTATCTATCACTCCTTAAAATAATTCATTCGTCAGTGGATGTATCGTTTCTTCTTTGAATTTATCGACCGTATCTTCGCTTCATAAAGATATTTTTTCAGTCGATTAGTCGATTAAAGGTAAATTAGTAGGTCGAAATGCTCTTTAAAAAAGGGATTTTTCGACTTTTTTAGATTTTAAAAAGAAAAAGATGAATAAAATGGAATAAATTATCTGGAAGTTGTTTCGAAATAAGAAGTAATTGATTATTATTAATTTAATAATAACGAGTTAATGGGGGAAAATAATGAAAGATTTAAAAGAATATAAAGTGAAATTAGATAAACTGCACCGATTAGGAAGTGAATTACGACAAGTTGCATTAGTTGAAGAAGATGATTCTATTGATCGACACATCCAAAAAATACAATACTGGATAAAGGAACATGACTTATTAATTGCTACAGTCGGAGAAGTATCGGTGGGTAAATCGACTTTCATGAATTCTATTTTAAGAGAAGATGTTCTGCCAACGGCTGTAAAAGAATCAACAGCACTTGTAACGTACGTTAAGCGTGGTGAGAAAAAAAGAGCAACATTTTATTTAGATGGTAAGAAAATGCATGAAAGTGACGACATAGCATCATTTAATGAACATTACATCGTAAAGCCCAAAGCAAAAAAAGAATCTACTTTCAGTCTGTTAATACCAAAAGAGTTTAAAAAATTGAAAGATGGTAGTTCGGAAAAAGAAGCACGAATTGTCATTGAAATCGATAATCCTCTCTTACAAAATCAAGTACAAATTATTGATACTCCAGGATTAAATGATGCACAAGGAATCCGTTCTCTAATTACAAAACGATTCATTACTAAGGCGGATGCAGTTATTGTGTTACTACGAGCCGATAAACTGTTATCTCAATCAGAAATCGAGTTTTTTACTAGCCATATTTTAAAAAAACATCTACACCATATATTTGTACTGATCAATCGAATCGATCACTTAAAAACATCAGAAGAAGCTATAAAAGTTAAAAAGGAAGCAGTCAAAAAATTAACGGGATTTGGAATATTGGAACAGAATATCCATTTTATTTCGGCAAAGCAAGCTGTTCTAGCTGAAAGACTAGATTACTACTTATCGCATCCGAGTGAAGATTTTCTTCAGGATATCCCTTCAATTAGTATCAGAAAAATGATTGAACCATATCAAGATAACTTATCAGTGATGGTTGAAAAAACACAAAAACATGCTAAAGAACTTAAGCAAATAAGTGGTATTCCAGCTTTTTTTGAAGAATTAGAGTCTTATCTAGTAAATCAAAAAGGTGAAGCAAGAATCTATAAAATTAAACACGAGTTTCAAAAAATCTCTCAAGAACTAAATGATTTGCTTCAGGAAGAGTTAATTAATCTCTCTTTAAATGAAATAGAAATCACTCAAAAGCATGAACAACTCGTAAGTGAAGTAGAACATGTTGAGACAGCGATGCATAAATCTCGAGAGACCTTAAAAGATATCCTTTTAGTAAATACACGATTAATTCTTGAGAAATTTGATGAAGAATTCAATAAAAATCAAGCTTTCTATATTAATGAAATTAATACCACTTCGTCATTTACCAGTGAAGGACAAGCTGAACGGATGCTGAAGCGGATTACAGGCGAACTAGGTTTGATGATGGAAGAATGGACAAGAGAAGCGTTTCCTGCATTCGAAGAACAGACCAAAAAAAAATATATTGAAGAGTTACAAGGATATGTCAGTAAATCCTTCGATGAGAAAAAGTTGATTCATATGGACTCTGTCTTCGGTAATGTGGAGAAAAGCTTTGAACATGTAAAAGAAAGTGGAATATCGTCTGAAGTGGCTGCAATAGGTGGTGGATTAACCGGAATAGGTTTGGCTGCTACTATCGGTGCAGGTGTCATAGGGGCAGCGATATTGGCACCTTTAGCTGCAATTAGTGCAGTCTTTCTTTTGGGGGGCAGGAGGGAAAGTTCTTCCGGTCAATTAAAATCAGTTGTACGAGATGAATTCCAAAAAGCTAGTTTGAAAATTTCGAGTTTAATGAAAAGAGAAATTAGTAAGGCATTAGAAGCTTCATTTAATCAATTAGGAACTTCCGTTCAAAGAAAAATGCGACGTAAAATAACAGTTCTAAAAAAACAAATAGATGTTTCTGTGCTTCAAACTGTCGAAGTGAAAGAAGTCAGTCTAGAGAAAAAGATTTTGATAGAAGAACGAATGAAGGTATTAGAACGAATAAAGCACTCGTTACATGAAGAGGTGGACTGATGTTAAAAGAAGCTCAAAAAATGATTCAGGAACTACAAAATACTATCGAACGAGAAGAGTGTTTCATTGTTGTATTAGGAGAATTCAATCATGGGAAATCCACCTTCATTAACAGTCTGATGGGGAAAGATATCCTTCCTTCGGATATTTTACCAACAACTGCAACGATTAATTTAGTTGGACAAGGTGAGAATAAAGCAGAAATTCATTATATAGATGGACGTATTGAGAGTATCAATCCTAAGGAATTGAATCGATATGTAGGAAATAAAGACGTCCAGTCGATTGACTTCCTTGCACTGAACGATGTAGATTTTCCGATCAAACCTCCTTACTATGTCGTGGATACACCAGGACTTAATGATGCCAATCTTAATCGTAATAAAGTGGCTTATCATTTTATTCCAAATGCAGATATCATTTTCTTTATATTGAAAGCGAGTCAGCCAATCAGTGGAACAGAAATGATATTTTTAAAAGAGACTCTTTTAAAAGAAGGGTTAAAGCAAATTATATTTATCTTAAACTTTGCAGATGAATTTGAAGATGATGAAGAGGAACTTGAGGAAGTTATCGAGGATCTTAAAGAAAAACTGGAATCGATTGATGGAATTGTAGATCCTGTAATTCTTCCATACGACGCATTGCGCATCTTACGATATGGAGGTGATGAGCGCAAAAATGTTCAAGTGGCTATCGAGCAATACCTTGTGAAAGGTACAATTGCGTTGCGAAGAGGACGCCAACATGTCATTATCAAGCAAATTAAAGAAGCTCTTGGTCAGGAAGAAGCTCAGTTCATGATATTCCTAGAAGGAAAGCGTGAAGAAAAAGAGCACCTCCTCGAACTGTTTAAATACTTGGAGGAAGATACAGTACGAATAAATAAAGATGTTCATCTGTACTATGAGGCTAGAAGAACGGAATTGTCGTTAATGATTGAAAAATCAATTCAATACGCGATAGACGATTGGACGAAAGAAGCCGAGTACATGATACGACGTTATCAAGGATCAGTTACACACTTTGCTGAAGTATTTGAATCGGACGTCAGTCGAATGCTCGAACGAGAGCGAAAGAAATGGATAGAACAATACATTCCCCAAATTGATCATTTTTTAGTATCCGTTAAACAAGAAACATTACGATCGTTACGTGAACTAACAAAACAACAAAAATTGGAAATTCAAGAGCATCTACCAGTATTGTTTCAGCAACAAAAAGATATCGTGTTCCGTTTACCGTTTGAGACATATGATCCGACTATCAAAGCTGGTATATTTGCTGGTGGTGCGGCTGCCGTCATGCTTGGAGTTGGTGGGAGCATTTTGATGCCGTTTATCGGACTAGCGGCTTACCCTTTGATTCGTAAAAGATTGGAAGAAAATGCGCTAGATGAGGTAAAAACAATTATAGCAGGTGAACTAAAAATTGTTCTTGACGAATTACAAGAAGCACTTCGTACTTCGATTCAAGAGTATGCAAGTTTACAAATACAAAACCATCAAAGAATACTGTCGAATTATTTACGTGCGTATTATACAACCCAAAAACAGAATCTTCAAAAGACATTAGAAGTATCTGAGGAAGAAAAAGAACAGATGAGTGAAAAATTCGTGACTGTCAAAAATAGATTACTGGAGCAGTTAGAACAATTGACTACGTTACTGAATAGGAGACAATCGATTGAACACAAACGAACTTAAGGATATACTGGGACGTCTTGAATTGGATAGTCTTAAGAACACGATAGATTTTATAGACTTATACGAGGAAGCAAGTCGACGTCCCAGCTTTACATTTACAGGAGAATTCAGTTCAGGAAAAACGAGTCTGATTGAAGAATTACTAGGAGAAGCAGTTGGGAAAGTGGATATCTTAGAAGCAACACGTCGTCCAATCTTGTTTGTATATGGCATGGAAAAGAAAATGTATGGTTTTAAAAATACAAATCAAGTAGAAATGATTAGTTTCAACGAGCTTGATGTGGTTTCAAGTCAATTGACTTCGCCATATGAATGGCTGTTTGTATGCTTGCCAAATGAAACATTAAAAAATTTTAATATCGTTGACACACCAGGGACTAATGCTTCATCAACACATCAAGTTTTATTTATTCCCAACCTTCAATATGTTTTTTGTTCTCCATATGGAGAAGTAATGACTGAAACTAAAAAACACACACTTGAGAAACTAAAAAATCACGATATTTACTTTGTGGCGACGAAAGCAGATTTAGTTGATCTTGATGAAGAAGAAGAGATCGAAGAAGTACATGAAGAAATATTGGAAGACTATTCTTTTCGAGATCAAGTTATTTATTCAATTTTAGATGCAGAGATTATTGAAGAACAAAGAGATTTAAAAATGTATTTGAATGAATGGTCTAATGCTATACAAGTACAATATGATAAAACAATTACCTTTACACAAATTGCCGATACTTTGAATGGTGAGTTAGTAAGCAGGGTGATTGAATTAATAGAAATAGATAACAAACTGATGAGTCCTTCTGTAAATCTATCAGAAAAACAACATAAAAATGAATTTGAACTACTAGAACGTCATGATTCATTTCAATCTAATTTGTTAGACGAGTGGCGCTTCTTTGAAAAATTGGAATATGATATTAGTGAAACAATGAGTAAAATCAGAAATTTTTTTGATTTTTATGAAAACCAGCAGTATAAACCATGGGTTTTAAGTATGAATGAGGAAGAAGTTCTTGAATCATCTGAAAAAAATATAATTCGATTAAAATCAGATATAGTCAAACTCGTATCAAAGGGTATGAATATGAAAGAATCTTGGATGTATAATCGAGATCGAACAGAAGAAATGGAAGGATATCAAGTAAGAATTGATGATAAATACAATTTTATTCAAAAGCTAAGAGCACATTCCTCATATTCAAAGAATCAACTTCAATTAATGAAGTTTGAAGAAAAAGAAGTCGAACGGTTTATGACAATTTTTCTAACTAAAAAATGGTATGAAAATTTAAAAAGCGTAGGAAATCTTACCTACAATTCAAATTCTCAAGAACAGTATCAAATTTCCCCGAAAATAAATGTTCAAGATGCTAAATCTCTAAATACGTATATAGTAAATATAGTAGAAGTAGAACAGTACTCTAAAAATATTAAGCGTTCTCGTATGTTAACTACATTAGGAAATGGGATTTATAATAGTGAGAAATCTAACTTGCGAAGATTTGGATTTAATACTTTCGTAGGCGAACAAGATACCTCTCCATGGCGAGCAAATCGTTTAGTATTAAAGCAATTGAGGGACGAAAAACGAAAATATTTAAATTCAGAAACTGAATGGTTTTTGACTCAAGATAATCACAAACAGATAATCTATAAAAGTTATGAGGAAATTAAACATGTTACGTCGATGTTGCAAAAAATACTGAATAAGCATATTCAATCTGACGTTTATACAGAAACATTAAATAAAATATTAAATGAAATGAATGTATTATCTGATTGTGTAAAAGCATCATTATATATGGAAGAGTATACGTACAAAACTACTTCAAAAGATATGCATAGCTCTCCCAACATAACAAGATTAGACTATTTTATACATCAAACTATGTATCCGACATTTTTTGCTCAGTCTATTTGGTTTTTCACGCTTTTCTATGTAATTTTTTTGTCGGATTTAATATCAAATAAATTTAATATATCTTTCCCGACTTATGTAAAAGAGTCTTGGTTTTGGATTCCGTTGCTTGGAGCCTCTCTTATCATCACATTTGTTCAGCATCGCTTAGAAGATCGAAAGCATACTGTAATACCAGTTACAGTGAATACGTTATGTGGAATTGCAACTCTATTTGTTATCCTGATTTTGTTATCTGAAAACTTTTAGGCTAAAGAACTTTTTTCACGTTTCATTTATAGAAGTTTCACTTAATAGTGTCACTAATAAATTAAATATATTTAATACCATAATCAAAAAGACAGTTCGAACAATTTATTCAAACTGTCTTTTTACTTTATTTGTTTCTAAAATAGCCATCTCCGTCAAATTTAGTTGTATCACCATCACCATCTCGGTAGTATCCTTGAACGTGTGTACCATCTGATCGAACATATCCATCTACCCAGTGTGGTTTAACGTATTCAAGATGCAAAGGAGCCACTTTGATTTTGTGTATATGAGCAAGTGGATCGTCTGTTAATAAACAATGGTTAATTGAAAAATGATGAGAATCTGAAACTATAAAATGTTCATTAGTGTCAAATGAATTTGTTGTATTCAAGTCATTAGAATTTAAAGCATTTAAGAAATGATTATCCATTCAATTCACTCCAATCCTTTATCTTCGTCGTTTAGGCTTCTTCTTTGAGGTTTTTGTTGGTATTTTTTTCGGAAGTTCAAAAGAGTCAAACCATTCACGATAGCCGAATAATGAATCATGTGTCTACCAAATCGTACAATCGGGAATCATCTGTAAAGCATAGGTGTAATACGTGTGTGCCCAATCCATATCTTGACGATCCAATAATACGGCTAAATAATCGATGCCGCCAAAGTCTTCTTTTCGATGAGTTAACCACAATTGAGCAAGTTCGTGAGCTAATCGTAAATCTCCACCAGCGAGTACGGTTTGATGAAGTTGATCGGATAAACGTTTTCGTTCTTCAAATGCACTGTCCAAGAGTATCAATTCTTTCGTCCAATTCAATATACGCATTCGATTGAACTCAAGTGGAGAAGTCTCCTCTTGTTTGTTTGAAGGTAGTAAATCCGGAAAATCATGTTTTAGTGCTATTAGGAATTTAGACTCGATGTGTTCAATCGTTTCAGAGATAACCGGCTGATCTGGCGTTACGATTACAGATTCATTTCGCTCCAAGGTTTATAGTGATTTTTAGGTTGCAAGGTCATCGCTACTTTCTAAAGAAGTGCACTTATTGATTCAGTATAATTCTTTCAAAAGAAGCTTTCTACAAAATGATGTATTTATTTTCATTTATTGACTATAAATGTAAATAAAAGACGTGAAGAATGAATACAAGTTTAACGAAATCAATCGAGGAAAGATAATGAATTTAAGCACTGTCAATCGATAAAGGTGTATTTAGATAGAGAAACAGATCCTCTTCTTTCAACGGTCGGCTGAAATAATAGCCCTGGAAATAATCACAGCCTTCTTGCGCGAGCCAGTCTGCTTGCTCGGATGTCTCCACTCCTTCAATCAAGACTTCCATCTCTAAATTATGACCGAGCTGAATCATCGATTGGACGATGGCCTGTTGATTCTTACCGTCGAATAACGAACTAATGAACGAGCGATCAATCTTTAACAACTGAATTGGTAATGAACGAAGCAGCTTGAAGGACGAGTAACCGGTACCGAAGTCGTCGAGTGAGACACGAATACCGAGTTCCTGCAGTCGTGCTAATTTTTCATAGGCCGCTGTCTCATAGGATAAAGCGGCGGACTCCGTGATTTCGAGCTCGAGGTATGCCGGATTCATGCCTGTCTCCTCGAGAATTGTTTCGACGCGACGTAAGAACTTTTGACTTGCGAACTGAAGCGGCGAGACGTTAACGGCAATCGAAAACGGTTCCGGTGTCAGGTCTTGCCACGCGACCCAGCGTAGGCAGGCAGTACGAAGCACCCACCTAAGGCATGAATTGCTCCCGTATTTTCAGCGACGGGAATGAACTCTGCTGGTGAGACGAAGCCAAGCTCATCGTGCGTCCAGCGCGTTAAGACTTCAACACCGGTCATTCGTTCTGAGAGTACTGCAATCTTTGGTTGATAGATGAGTTCAAACGCTTCTGCTTCGAGCGCCTCCGTCATGAATTTTTCGATCTGGACGGTCCGTAAAATATCGTTTCGATTCTCGACCTTGAATTCTTTGATTGTATTTTGTGCTTCCGTAAACGAAGCGTGTAGTGCCAGTTTCGCATACTCGATCAGTTCTTCTGCTGTTTCTGCGTCTTCCGGGTAATGACTAATCCCTGCTCGCATCGCCAGCGTAATGACCGTTCCATCGATATCGAATGGTTGCGATAAAGCAGCGTAACACTTCTCGGCTTTTTGTTTCGCCAGCTGACTCCGTTCATCACTAAGAAGGACGAGGAACTCAGACGAATCAAGGCGTGATAGGACATCACGCGCGTGAATCGTTACTTGGAGACGTTCTGCAATTTGCAGCAACAGACTCTCGACGCCTTTATGTCCGAGCATATCACTCAGAGAACGCCAACGGTCCATACTGAGCGAAAGGCAGGATACCGGAATTCCTTGTCTAATCTGATCCTCGATATACAGCGTGATTTTGTCTCGATTCGGTAAATCCGTTAACCGGTCATGAAAGGCAAGGTGTTCAAGTTGCTGCTGGGACGAGACTTGATCGGTGACGTTGCGGAAGAACCACAGTGTTTGATTCAAGTTTTCACCTTTTAGCGGATGATTGACGACTTCAAGGATGCGTTCGTCAACGTGTAGCATCTGTTTCGTATGGTCTGGAACATCGAGACGTAACGTCGCGTCATGTTCCGTTAAGTAGTGTTGACGTTCCGGGAAAAAATCATGGAACAGCGAGTTTGCATATTGGATCAAACCATCAGGATTCGTCGTGACGACACCATCTTCGGTTGACTCAAGAATCGTCGCTTGGATGAAGTCACGTTTACGTAACTGGAGGTCAAACAAGACGGAAGCGAAGAAGACGATGAATAAAAAGAGCGTGACGATCGAGACAAGCGTCAACAGCATTGCTGGTTCGATGACTTGATCACTCGTAAACGATGGAATCATCTGAAACTCTAAACCGAGCATACCGACGTGATGCATCCCTGAGATCGCAATGCCCATGATGAGAGCAAAGAAGACTTTCGTTTGCACTAGCATCTGTTGCTTTGCGTAACGCGAAAAGAAGCCGATCCAGAGTGCGGTCCAAGAAGCAGCAATCGCAATCAAGATCGAGAGTAAGACGTACCCAGCATGATACTGCAGGGTCATCCCCTGTAAAGCGGCGATTCCAACATAATGCATGCCGGCAATCGCACTTCTCATCAAGAAACCGCCGAGAACGAACGATTCACGGGACATCTGGCGGGCGACGAGATAAAAGCTAAGGATACATCCCGTCATCGCGATGATGACCGACAGAAAGACGAGCGGGAACGAGTAGGTCGCATCCTTCAAGGTACCGTGACCAAGCATCGCGACGAAATGCATCGACCAGATGCCAAGACCTAAAATCGATCCACCGGCAATCAACCAAAGATGTTTCGAACGATCGGTCGCCGTCTTGAGGCGTCCCGCGAGTTCGATTGCGATATAGGCGGATGTTGCGGCAATCAGATAGGAGAGCGTGACGAGTAAAAAGTCAGTATGAGCATGCATCGTATGGGTTGGCATAATGGAAGAAGTCACCTCGGCAGATTGGAATGTTTAATCGAATGGTAAAGGTGTAATCTAGATACCCTTTTTCATTCAATCATATACATTTTTTTCAAATAACGTCTGACGGGTGAGGAAAAATCAAAGCGTATCGACTAGAGGTGGAGACCGACGAGGATTTTATGATTCATTAATTTCGTATACTGGAGCGTATGAAAAAATGGATTTCCGAAGTCGCATGGTTGGAGATGGACATGAATCATGTGATAGCTGTATGACAAGTTCGGGCTTGCCTTTAGCAGGTTCAAAATCGTCTGTTCTTGGGATGCTGGGCTGATGTCATAGATGTGAAACGAGATGATGTTATGACGGATGCGAAACGGGGCAATCGTGAGGGTGAACGGTTTATGATGGGCGAAACGATGTTCTGTTGAGACGGTCGATCCGGTAATCACGAGCTCGTGTGGCGTGATGCGAAGTTTCGGGTGCCAGAAGTCTTTGAATTCGATAGCGATGACGTCACGTAAGTCTTCTTCCGTCACATACGTAGTGACGAGAATATCTGATGGATTGCCAAGATAGTCGTTATCCGTATTCATATGTAAGCTCCTTTACCGATTAGTGGAGGGAATCAATGCGCTGTCGTTCAGGGTAAAGAAAGATATGCTTTCTCTTCTGGTCTAAAGAACATAGATTCAATATGATTGTAACTTTTTTCCTTATTTTTGTTTTTCGTTCATTGATTGTTTAGGGAAAGCGATTCTTGATATTTCATCGAAAATCAATCATGTACTCCATCGGCTGTCAAGTCAGTCCCTATAAGAAGGAGGAACCAGCTATGACCCACTATGACTATCTCGATCAGTATTTATTGAACGATTTCTCGCGGTCAGCCCATACGATCAAGGCATACCGGAGTGATCTTCGGCAAATGCGTTTGCATCAAATCGATTGGTCAGTCGCGTCCTTACGACGCTACTTTCACTGGATGAAAGCACATTATAAGCCGTCGACGATCCTGCGACGGTATCACGTCTTACACCGGCTCGGAAATGTCCTCGTCGAGCGACGACGGATCAAGAAGAATCCGATGGTCGAAATCCGTCCGATCGTCCATCAACGTCTCCAAGATGAGACGTATCATGATAGTGAAGAGTTGATCCCCGTGATTCGACAGATTCAAGATCCAACCTATCGCCTCTTCTTCGAGGTGCTCAGCCAAACGGGCCTCCGCTTCATGGAGGCCCGTTTGTTGACGGTACAGGATTTTGATTTAGCGAAGAATGAACTGTATGTTCGTCACGGCAAAGGTGGGCGGACACGGACCGTTCCAATCGGGGAAGCTCTTCGCGAAAAGATCGTTCTGTTTCTTACAGGTCGCACGACCGGCTATTTGTTTCAATCCGTCACGGGACGGATGATCAATGAACATGCGGCAAGGAAGGCGCTTCGCGAGGTCGGATTTACGTCCTTGAAGCGTCACATCCGTCCGCATATGTTACGGATCGCCTATGCGACCTATCTCTATCAGCAGGCAGGGTTGAAGTTGCTCGATATAAAGCGTCTGCTTGGTCACGCCAGCATCTCGACGACGGAAGGATACATCCGTAGCCAGACGAATCACGTCCGGGACGTTCTTAATCGTCTGTCCGCTTGAGGCGATTGACTGATGTATGGGCAATGTCGTGCAACGGTAGGACGTAGTGCTGAGTCGTCCGAACATCGCTGTGACCGAGTAAGCGCATGATCGTTAGAATGTCCGTCTGATACACGTGATAGAGCGTCGTCGCGAACGTGACTCGGATGTCATGGGGTCGCAGAATCCGTCCGAGACATCGTTCACTTGCTTCTCTTAAGACACGGCGAAACTTTGCCGGGTTGACCGGTCGTCCGCTGTCTTCGCAAAACAGCGGCAGGACATCAGGACGAATCGTCTCGATATAACGCGTCAGTACATCACGTAATGTATGATGCAGCGGAACTTGACGTGATTGATCGCCTTTACCACTCCGGACGAATAACTGATCGCGTGTAAAATCGACATCTGCGAGCTGTAAGTCACGGGCTTCCGAAAACCGCAGACCCGTATGCAAGAGAAGGAAGCTAAAGGCATAGACAGTCTCGTCGCAAATCGTCTCAAGGACACGATGGACGTCGTCGTACGTGAAGGCAAGTCGTCGGTAGGGTGCGGGAACCGGTTTTTTGACGCGTGCCAACGGATTCGTCTGGAGCGAACGCTCAGCGACGAGTTGATTGAATAAAATGGAGAGAGCATGTAGTCGCCGAGCCGCAGTTGCTGGGGCGTAAGTATCGCGTAGGAACTTACCATAGCGTTGGAGCGACGGAACGTCGATCCGTTCGACATGACGACAGAGATGCCGTACGTCCGAGCGATAGGCTTTTTTCGTCAAGGGACGATAGTCCGCCTGTTCGATGATCGCGAGTAAGCGTTCTTGATAATAGGTCATCATCCGAGGAGGAATTGGACTTTCTGCCGGAGTTCCGACTTCAATGAGCGGAGTCGCGCCGGGGAGTAACCGAGCGTCTCTTCCGTGCCGTGCATCAAGGCTTCGAGAAACGTGTACTCTTTATTCGACAGATCCCGTTTGAGTTCACTGAGGAGATAATGAAAGGAGATGTTCGGTGTCCGAGGAAGCTCCGGCATCGTCTCGACCGCGACTTCAGTCGCAAGCGTCCGGTTACGGGTCGCTAAGTAGTCGAGCATCGCTCCTTTTGCCCGGATTCGAGCGAAGGTGACGGTCATGACCTTTCCTTCTTCGATTGATTTCCAAAGTCGGAGGAGGGCTGCTTGCCGGCATTCATCATGTTCATTCGGGTGGATCGAGAGGCGGGACAGGAGGGAGTTGACGAGGGGAATCCAGTTACGTAGTAAGTCGTTCATGAGTATCCGTTTCTTCAGATATGCATATCTGTTATGTATTCCGCGGTAGTTTTAGTATAAGTAGAGTTATCCTGAAAGCGATCGCGCTAGAATGCGGGTTTATCTGAAGCGAATGGACGGAAGAATGGAAAATCACACGGCTTACGCTCATCGAAAGTTAAAGAAACCGTTGGCATGATTGAAGAAATGGAACGTTGCGCTCGGCGGATAACTCTACTTATCCGCTGGGGTGTTCGGAAAAAAAGAAATCAGTATCGTTCTACCAATCGAAAGATAGGGAGTAAGTCATGGGAAAAAAGAAAATTAAAGAAGCGATCTTCCTAATTCGCTTATAGTTCTTAGATTCCTAGTCGCAAAAGAGAAGCGAAGCTGCTGATTTTAAGGAAGAGATAGCTATTGTTTTTAAAAGACGTGTTTTGTCGGATTGATTGATAAAATTACATCTTTTGGTTATTCATGTTTCAAGGTAATCTGAACGTATTACTAAAAGATGGGAGGAAACCGGATAAAGCGCTTGAAATTGATGATCCTGACTGTGATGGTGTTTACGAGTTTGTTCATCATCGGAGAAAGTCGGATGCTGACACTTGAAGGATTCGCAGAACCATTCGTGTCGACGACGATCTATCCGAATCCGAAGATTTCGGACCAACAGATGCTAGCAGATATCGAGCGAGCCGCGACGAAACATCAGGTCGATGTCTTCACTTATGAAGAGACGCCTAATCGGACGCTCTCCAGTATGAAGACGATTTACGGGACAGCTGGTACTAAAGCAATGTTTGCTACTCGCTCGATTGAAGAACAGGTCTATCAAAGTGTCTTTCTCGGTGATATCACGTTCCAGTTCAAGCCGTTATCCGAACATCCTGCCGTTTCCTATACGCCGAACTTCTACGGAATCGGTTCAGCCGCGCCATAAAAGCGTTTAAGATGGAATTGATTGATACATACGCGGGGAATCATCCGCAACCTGGTTATAATGAGTCAGCAGAACTATACCGTATCTTAGGCGTATTCGCACTTGTTGCGATCAGCACCGTGTTACTGACCTTCTATGAGCTGGCTGTCGTCAGAAAGGAATTGCTCGTTCGTCTATCGATGGGCGAATCGTTAGCCCGATGGATAGCGCCTTCGATTCTGATGGACTCCGGCATTTTATTGCTTGCGTTCATCGTCAGCTTTTTGACACTCCGTTTGTTCACACCAATTGATCCGTACTTGATGCTGTTCAGTGGCTTGATGGTTGGATTGATTGTCGTAAACGGACTGGTCTATCTCCGCTTACGACGTTTGACGATTAAAGAAGCATTTTCGAACGGTCAGCGGTCGAATAAGTTACTTGTCTTTACATATGGCATGAAATTCGCAACAGCGTTCTTGACGATTTTGATGCTCTCGAGCAGTATCACGGTCATCGCCGAAGCGGTGACGATCTATAAACAACGCCCGTTCTTTGAAGCGAAGAAAAATTATTCGTACACTTACATCGGTCATAAAGTAACGTCTCCGCACTTTTCGGATGAAAAAAGTTCCGACATCTCGGAACGAATCCAGACGGAACTGTACACACGCTTTTACGATGACTTTAAAGTGACATTGAGTACCCCGGTTAATAGCTTCACGGTAGATCAACCGACCGTCTTGATGAACCGGACGGCATTTAATGAAGTTGCCGGGCAATTTGCGAATAGTTCGTCCGTTTTAGAGCATGAGCTGACGTTCTTTGCGCCAAAGGGGGTTGCGATTCCAGCGAAGTCGACCATTGATAGTGGTCTTCGTGAACTCGGACTCGTAGCGTATCTTGCAGACTCCTATCCAGTCGTCCGTTATCAGGAAGATTTCGAGACCGTCGCGATTGATCAAAATCTTACTAGCGGCAGTACACTCATCGATGATCCGTTACTCATCGTCGTCAATGAAGCAAAGCAACCGAAAGCACCGAAACAACTGTCCAATGTCTTACTGGCTGACGTCATGTATGACCTGGATCAAGGAGCCTTTCAAGACTATGTAGCGGAGAAACAGATGACGAACGAACTCATCTTACAGACGAATGCGTGGGAGAAGTATCTTGGCATCTGGGAAGCAGCGAAACGATTGATGAACATGAACCTGATTTTTGTCGTACTGATTCTTAGTCTCGAGTTACTCGTCATCTGGACGGTGCTACGACTCGAGTATCAAGTGAATGCGATCGAGTTATCGGTTCAAAAGGTGATGGGGTACAACATCTGGCAGCAAAACCGACGCCTGGTTGTGTCGACGATGGGGATTACGCTTGTCAGTACACTGGCTGTAGCGCTTACTGCCTATATCCTTGAGTTTTCTTCACCTGGGCTACTATTAGCTGGCGGAGGACTCTTACTAGTGGCAGAAGGCGTCTTGCTAATTTGGCTGATTCGAAAGATTGAACGGGCAAATGTCCAACGCATTTTAAAGGGGGGGGGATCTATGATTAAAATCCGACAACTAACTAAGTCGTTTCAAGGAAAAACCTTATTCGAAAGCCTATTGTTAACGATTTCTCAGGGCGACTTCGTCATCTTTTCTGGTCCGAGTGGGTGCGGGAAGACGACGCTACTCAATATGATTGGGGCGCTAGAGCCAATTGATACCGGAACGATCATCGTCGATGGAAAGGATATCACGAACAAGCCTAATCAACTGGTCTACTTTCGGACGAAGCTGGGTTTCTTATTTCAGAACTTCGCACTCGTCGATCAAAAAACGGTCCGGCAGAATCTCGAAATCGTTCAAAAACGCTATCGCTCGGGCAAGACGATCGAAGAAGT
Organism: Exiguobacterium sp. BRG2; assembly: GCF_031844245.1. Lineage (NCBI taxonomy): Bacteria > Bacillati > Bacillota > Bacilli > Caryophanales > Exiguobacterium > Exiguobacterium sp. BRG2. The sequence continues at coordinate 106,487 of NZ_JAUZUW010000004.1, read as the reverse complement.
GCTGATTTCTGTTGGATTGAGCGACAAAATCAATCAAAAAATCTTCATGTTGTCAGGTGGGGAACAGCAACGGGTCGCATTAGCCCGATTGATGCTGAAGCAATGTGACATCATCTTAGCGGATGAACCGACGGGCTCGCTTGATCAAGCGAACGCGGAGCGCGTGATGGCGCTCTTACAAGAGTTGAACGATCAAGGAAAGACGATTATTCTCGTCACGCATGATGAAGCGATTAAACAACAACGAAAAAGGCTGGTGGAGATTGGGTGACGAAACGAACGATTCGTTGTTGTTTTCGAGATAATTCTTCATCATGTTAATAAGAAACTTGGTTGTGCTTAGATAATGATTGAATATCGATGAAGAACACTGAAATACGTATGTGTATCAAAAAGAGAGTCCCCATTTTTTCGTAAATCGTAAATCACAACAAAAACTCCATCTTACACGCTAGACGAATTTCTCAACGTAAGATGGAGTTCGTATATGAGTCGAAGTCTTCATGACAGCTGATTAGCATTTTGAACGATATTTCGTCCCGATCGTTTCGCTTGATAGAGAGCTTGATCGGATAGTTCTAGCGACTGCTGAACAGGAATGTCTCGCTTTCCAGAAGAAAGACCGATTGATGTCGTGACATGAATCGAGGAGCCGTCGAGTAAATGAAAGGTATTTCGCTCGACTTCCTGGCGGATTCGTTCGGCGATGGTGGTTGCTTGTTCGACTGTCAGGTTGATTAGGAGAACAAGGAATTCTTCGCCACCCATCCGAACGACTAAATCTTCCGGACGTGTATTGCGCTTCAGTATTTTCGCGAACTGCTCCAACACAGCATCGCCGTTGGAGTGACCATATTGGTCGTTCACTTGTTTGAACTGATCTAAATCAAGCGTGATCAAATGATAGGTCGAAGATTGACCAGCAAGTATTTTGGCGCGTAATTCCCACACTCGTCGATTGGCGAGACCCGTCAGCGCATCATATTCCGCTAACTGTTGATAGGTCTCAAGTTGCTTTCGATAGCGATACTGTAGCGGCAATAGATAAAGAAATATACTGTACATCAATAACGTGAGACTTCCGTTAAAAATAATCGTGGATAGCGTGTGATCCGATTGAAAGAATATTATGACGCTTCCGATGAGAAGGTGAAGCACGGCAAAGCGCAAAGCGAGATGTGTCTTCTTTTGTAAGAGAAACGAGAGAAAAGCAATACCCTCTACCGAGAGGAGTATTTGTTCAGTATCTGCTGTCACCGACGTATTGATGAGAGCGATAAGTGCTACACTGATGAATGCTCTTTTTTCTCGATGGTAGGCTAGTAAAACAAAAGGGATGACCTGCCAGATTAATTCATATGATAAAAATAAGACATCGATGATCAACAGGTAGCTACCAAACCATAGGATGATGATGAAAGTACCTACAATTTTACTATTTTTGCTACGAATTAATTGGTATGTGGCTAAAAGGAGATACGTCAACCCAAACATCATCGACCCTTGAAGTATCCAAATTTGAATCATATTTAAGACGTCCAATCTATACAAATAGTTTTCTAAAATATATAATTAAAAACAATCAGTGTCAAATACTGTATATTAGCATTTGAGATGATGGTTTTTTGTGGAGATAAAAAGGACCAATTTCCTCGTGCTGTAGAGGAAATTGGTCCTTCATTTTCGAAATAAGATATATGCCATGTGCTTGACAGGTAGTGGGATTTGCTGTCACTTTATAAAGTGGTATATGAAAATGTTTAGAATTTATTGTAATTTAAATCAATGTTTGACTTCATATGAAGGAATCCGTTCTTTTGAGCAAGTGTTTCACTTTTTGTGCCTTGTACGGAAGAAATCGTCAGTGTTTTGATGTCTTGAGATTGATTTAATTTTTGGAGGTCTGTCATCCGATCCTTTGACCACTGATCATTGGCGACTGTTGAATAATTGAAGTTCTCCCACATGATACCGTCGACATAAGGATACGTGTGGTACTTCAACGTTCCAAATCCCCAGTTTTGGATCAGTGATAAAGAGGCGTGTTTTGTTTTCAGTGACTTTAGGAAGTTCGTCATTCCTACTCGTTGTTGTTCGAGAACGACAGGTTGGTCGGCATGCTCGTTATCGATGTTACCGACTGTATCGAGGAAAACACCATCTAGTCCTTTTTGGACGATTTGTTTTTCAACTTCTTTCATTAAAACAGCTTGATAGTGTTTCGATGTGATATCCGTTAAGTACGAATCCCATTCAGCGTAATGAATACGTTGACCGTTCCGGTGGAAAAAGTCAGATTCCACGAGTTGCCCCATCAAATCTGTATTCCAATTATCTGCTTCCATCGTATTGATGTAGCCGTATACTTTTGTTCCATTTTGTTGAATCTGTTTGATTTGTGCAGCTGAATAAAAGACGGGTTCGATGATCATGACATCATACTGTTGCATCTTCTTGATTTTCGCTGCTGACGGTGCGTCGTAGTAAACTTTATACGACTTCGCATTGTCTAGTGGATTTGACTTTTCTGCTTTCGCGTCTAGTGACGACATGAAGAACACTCCCAGTAAAAGAATGCACAAAATAGACGTCATGCGCTTGAGTGAGATAATACCCATGTTGATAGCCTCCTGATTGATTATCAGAGAGCGGCCGCGGCATTGCAGACTGGCGATCGGTATCCGAAGATCGACGACCCATGTCTTTGCGCCCTTACTTTTCAGTAAGTTTGCCCTTCTCGATATGAAATTGTAGTGATTTAACGATACATTTCTTCCGTTATCATACCGATAAAAAATAAAAGGAGTGAATAGAAATGATATATACTCAGAACCGACAAGGCATTAAATGGATTGAAATGATCGTTAGTATCCTTATTATCGGCATTTTGGACTATATGTTTAATCTTTCGATCTTAAAATGGACGATTGATCCACTTATTTTTTATATTTTACTTTTTTCGCTTCGTTACGGACTACTAGGAGCCTTCGCGAGCTTCCTGTTTACGATGATCTACCATCTGAGTTCGCTCGCATGGGGGGGAGAAGACGTCTTACTCTTTGTCTATGATCGGGGTGAGATGTCATGGATTATCCTGCATTTTCTAGTCGCGATCTCTTGCGGCATATTCAGTACGTCGTTTCAAGAGCGCTATCTATCTTTGCGTCTGCGTCAAGAAGAAGTTGTGGTGGAGAACGAACAGTTGCGTGATACGCTCGAAAAGTTACGTGTCGCTCAAGAAGCAATGCGAAATAAGGTACTTGAATCCAATCATACGTTGACGAACATTTACCGGATCGGTACAGAACTCGATCAATCTGTCACGGACATCGTACGCGATAAACTCGTACAGATCTTACAAGCCTCTTTTGATGCGAAGGAGATTGCGATTTATCACGTCGATACGTCACGACGTACATTACGATTACACATTCGTTTCGGTGATAAAGAACAGTTACCACAAACGATGTTCATTGATCCAGAACAAGGAATCTATCAACAGATGTTCCAAAAGCAAGCAATCGCCATCCGGACGATCGATGAGACGGATGTGCCGTTACTGATTGCACCGATTCGTTATGATGGTCGTATCCAAGAAGTCGTCGTCATTCAATCGATCGCCTTCGAGCGATTGACAAACTATGAGATGCACGTCATGCAACTGATCGTCGATTGGACAGGATCACGAATTGAAAAAGCGATGTTGATGGAATGGATCGAGACGCGTCATGAATTGATTGAAGGCACGCGCATCTGTAAACGAGAGCACTTTGAGGAAAAAGTGAAATATCAAGAATATAGACGCGAGCATTACGGTCAACCATACAGTCTCGTTCAGCTTGATATTCGTGATACGCCGTTCTCGCTGATCGAACTAGAACTGATCTTACGGCAATCGATGCGTGAAATTGACTTGATCGGTTTTGACGAAAGTACGGAACAACTACAATTTTTACTACCGGGAACACCTCAAGAACATGCGAACCGATTCCTCGAACGAATAAAAGCTGTGTATGTACAAAAGGGAGGACGTGTCCAATGATGACACTTCTATCCGTTCTATATGTACTCCATCTTCTGCTCGTCGTGTTTACCTATCGTTTACTCGTCTTGCGGTTGCCAGAGCATGAGCGGGGAATCTTGACGTTCATCTGCCTGTTCAGTGCTCTCCTGCCACTTTTTGGTGAAGTGCTTGGGGGTATCGCTTACTTGATTTCGAGACGATTTGCGTCATCAGATACGTTACTGGATTACGATGAATATGTGCAATTTGATGTCATGAATCTTGAAGGACTGCAGCAACAGGCAGCCGATAACATGGAAATGGTTCCAATCAAGGAGGCGTTGAATATGGATGCGAAGCGCCGGAAACAGTCAATGATCCACTTAACGACATCGTCTCTGAAAAATAGTGGAAAATATCTGCAATACGGACTCGATCATGATGATTCAGAAACCGTCCATTATGCAGCGACAGTCCGAAATTCCTTGTTTGATCGATATGAAGCCAATCTTCGTTTACGGGAACAACAACTCAATCCCGTCGACGTGACGACGTATCATCTGTTCATTCAAGAATGTAAAACTTTTCTTGAGAGTGGTCTATTAGATGAAGGTGGCATTGGCCGACTCGATGAACGACTTCACCGAGTACTTGAGCAAATGCGCGTCCTCTATCCGACGGATCTCACACGGATCGAAGCGGAAGCAGAAATGGCGATACGTCAAGATAATGATGAGAAAGCGATTGCGTCGTATGAAGAGATGATTCAGATTCACCCGACTTTACCAGACGGGTACCTCGCTTTGGTTCGCTATTACTTTCAACGAAATAACTGGTCTTCGATTGGACCGGTGCTTCATCAGTTAAGAACAGCGGTGGTAGAGGAAGACATACCAGAAGAACATCGCTTTATTTTGAAACGTTTGGAAGGAGGAGACCGATGAATAAGAAAACTTACGGCTATCTCATTGGGGTGTTTGCCGTTCTATTCGTAGCAATGGGCATCGTGCAACTGTTTCGTCTCGATTATCCACATCGACTGATTCCTTCTGAAAAAACGAAGGTTCGTTCATTCGAGACGACAAATACGAAAACAACCGAAGCTAAAGGAGAGGCACTGCGCGTCTACCTGCTCCAAAATGATAGTGATCTGTCAAAAGGCGTCATTCAAAACTTTTCGTATGCGCTGAAATACGCGAAAATCGATTATCAGCGTATTCGTACATCTGACATCAAGACACTTGATCCAAGCGAGCGAACAGTCCTTGTTTTATCGGGTGAACATACGAAGGAATGGCCGTACAAAACCATTCGAAAGTTCGTCCGAAAAGGAGGGAAACTCTATGTTGCGGGTCGATTCATCGATCCGAAGTGGGGGGACTTGGTTGGTGTGAAACGTTTTGGTGACTTCAAGGAAAATGTCAAAGGTATGACGTTTAAAAAAGATTTATTTCCCGGGTACATCGATTTATCGAAGGCGTCTACACTGTTCGTTCACAGTATTGCGGATGTGACATTGCAGAATGCTGATGTCAAAATCGAAGCAGAAGGAAACCCGATTCTATGGACACATGAGTATGGAAAAGGAGAGGTCTTGTTTTGGAATACTTCTTCGTTGCTTGAAAAAAACTCACGCGGCTTACTCGTCCAGTCACTTTCTTTACTGTTTCCGACGTTCGTTAGCCAACAAGTCGCTGTTAAGTTAGCGCACTTCGATGATTTCCCGGCGCCTGTACCAGATGCCTCCAATCCATCAATTCAAAAGAACTATGATTTGACGGTTAAAGATTTCTTTGCGGATGTTTGGTGGAGAGACATGCAACGAATCGCAAAAGAACAAGACGTTATCTATTCCGGATTCATCATCGGAAGTTACAGAAATGCAATCGATGACACGGAAGAGCAGTTGATTGAAAATATTCGTTTTCCAATGTTGAACTTTGGACGTAGATTATTAAAAATGGGCGGAGAACTAGGACTGCATGGATATAACCACCAACCGCTCGTCATTAACGGGGAAACAATGGATCCAAGTCTCGGCTATACCACATGGGACGATCGTTCTCAAATGATGAAAGGGATTGAAGAAGTCAAAGTGGCACATCAGTATTTCTTCCCGAAAGAACAAATACGTAGTTATGTCCCACCTTCGAACATCATCGGACCGACCGGTTTATCCGTTTTGAATGAAGCTTTCCCGGATGGTCTAATCATCGCATCACTCTATAACGGGGATGCTTCAAAAGGAAGCTACATTCAAGAATTCGAGCCAGACGCGACCTATAAGAATTTATACAACTTCCCACGGATCACAAGCGGATATAATGAATCGCCTGAAGACATGTTCGTCTTAGCTGACGCTGTAGCCAACTTCGGACTAGTCTCGCATTTCATCCACCCAGATGACGTCCTTGACGAACAACGTTCGAAAGGACAAGGATGGCCGAAGATGGAACGTTCGATTGAAAAGATGTTCCAAACGATCCATACGGATTATCCGTATCTCGAGAGCATGACACAGTATGATGGCTACAAAAAAATGAAGCTATACCAAGAATCGAAGATCGATGTCCGGTATTCTAAAACGGCGATTGAGATTTCAGGAAGTCAGATGCTTCTTCCTTCTAAAATGATGGTTCGTGTCAATGATGGGAAAATTGCGACGGGCTCCTTTGCGTATGGTGAGGTACGAAAATTGGGAAATGCGGACGATTTATACGAAGTAGAACTCAAGAAGAATTTCGCACGCATACCGGTACTGGAGGTGTCTCAATGAAGATTGGCTTAGTGTTAGAAGGAAGTTATCCTTATGTTAGTGGTGGAGTCGCCAGTTGGGCACACATGCTGATTCAACAAATGCCAGAGCATGAGTTCGAGCTGATCACGATTACACCTACACGGATGACAGAAGCAGAATTTCGGTATACCCTTCCGGTGAACGTCGTTGGTGTGACGAACCTTCCACTCGATCAAACCCATGAGATGCGTCCGTTGAAACAGACATTGACACCGGAGCAGGAAGAGGATATCAAACGTTGGATGCGATTTCAAGCGACGAACACATCGATTTTCCCACTCTTCGGTCAAGCCATCGGAACATCGACACAATTTTTTACGAGCCGGCTCTTTTTTGATCTCGTCAAGACGAGCTATCGGGAAGAACAACAAGCTGGCTCCTTCATCGACTACCTCTGGATGTGGCGTAGCATGTATGCGCCTGTTCTGGAACTACTTCAAGCAGAATTGCCGACCGTCGACCTGATCCATTCTGCGTCGACGGGATATGCGGGACTTGTCGCGGCAGCGATTAAACAGCGCCAACAAGTTCCGTTCGTCCTAACGGAACACGGGATCTACTCCCGTGAACGAGAGGAAGAACTCGTTCAAGCGATGTGGATTCCGCAAGAATACCGCATGCATTGGGTTCAGTTCTTCCATCACTTATCACGCGAAGCCTACGAAGGGGCAGACAATATCATCACGCTCTTTGACCGAAATGGTGAATTGCAGCGTGAACTCGGTGCACCTGCCGAAAAAATTCGTGTCATCCCGAACGGAATTGATGCGACGGGACTTGCTGCGTTAGGTCATCTTCCAAAGCAAGATGTTCTCCGGATTGGTGCCATCGTCCGGATTGTTCCGATTAAAGATATCAAGACAATGATTCATGCTGCGAAGGTCTTACAGGAAATGCATGTTCCATTCGAAATGACGATCATGGGTCCGCTCGAAGAAGATCCGGAATACGCCCGTGAATGTCAGGAACAAATCGATCTGTTTGAATTATCCGCGAGTGTGAAACTCGTCGGAAAGGTTGATATTCGGAGCTATCTGCCATCATTTGATGTTTGTTTATTGACGAGTATTTCAGAAGGTCAACCGCTTGCTGTCCTAGAAGGGATGGCTGCAGGCATTCCGTGGGTCGTCACTGATGTCGGTGCATGCTCCGAACTGATCAACGGACGTGAGGATGATCCATACGGACCGGCGGGATTCGTCGTACCTCCAGTCAATCCGCGACGAATTGCGGAGCGTTGTGCCTGGTTCCAGTCATATCCAGAAGAAGCGATTCGTTTTGGACAAAATGGGAAAGAACGTGCACTTGCGTATTATCAGACACGACGTTTCATCTCGGAATATCAGACATTGTATCAAGAGAGGGGGGTGACATATGGCGGGCATCGGGTTTAAACTTCAAAAGTTATTTCAAGAAGATTATTTTTCATCACGACTAAAAGCATATGCCTTTGCCGGACTTGTCACGTCCGGTCCCTGGTTGATCGTTATCTTAACGATCGCCGTGACCCAGTGGTTGACGACGTTCCTGTCAATTGCTTCTTTTGAAGAACGGACGACGTTCAATCTGGTTGTCTCGTACAGTTTCATTTTTTCACAAGTACTGCTTGGCATTCAGCAGCTCGTCGTCACCCGGTATTTGGCGGATTGTTTCTACGAGAAACGATATGAAGACTTGTTTCCTGCCTTTCTAGGCATGACGAAGATGACGATGGCGTTAGGTAGTATTGTCTTTCTCATCTTTCTCAGTTTTTCGAAGCTCCCGTTCTTATTGAATGGACTGATCTTCATTCTATTCATGACGATCAATTTGATTTGGGTGCATTTCTTATTCTTAAGTGCCGCGAAGTTCTATCAGTCCGTCGCATATAGCTTTTTGATTGGTGGCACCGTAGCCGTCGGATCGGTTTTATTGATTGATCGGTATCTGATGAACTATCTGACTGGTCTCTTCACACCAAGCGTTGCGTTGACGGCAGGCTTCACATTCGGCATGATTATCACGTTGTTCGGTCTATTTACCTCGATGTTGCTGACGTTTCCGCATCGCGGAACGAAAAACCAATTTACCTATTTGAGTTACTTTGATCGTCACCCGGCACTCTTTTGGACGAGTTTTCTCTACAATATTGGTGTTTGGGTCGGGAACTGGATCATCTGGTTCGCGGACGGAGGTGCCGTGCATCTCGGAACATTCCGCTATCATCCGTTGTATGATACGGCAATCTTTTTGTCGTATTTGACGGTCATCCCGACGATGACGATCTTCGTCGTTTCCGTCGAGACACGTTTCTATGAACGGTATCGTATTTTTTATGGATACGCGAATGAAGGCGGAACGCTAGATCAGGTCGAAAAAGCGCGAGATGCGATGTTACTCGTCTTACGTCAGGAATTACAACGACTGTTTCGGAATCAAGGATTGTTCACGTTGTTCATCTTGTTGTTCGCCTCGACGTTACTCGGTTATCTCGCATTACCTGAAGCAACAATCAGTATCTTCCAGATGACGACAATTGGTGCTTTTTCGAACGCGATGGTCCTTGTCATAACCTTACTGTTACTATATTTTGAAGACCAAAAAGGAGCGGCGTGGAGTTCGTTCATCTTTTTCTTTGCTAACGGAATCTTAGCCTTATTGATTGCACCGTTCGGCGCTTCTGGATACGGTCTTAGCTTTGCGATCGGATCGACCTTGACGTTCGCGTTTGCATTGATACGACTCATCCAGTATGTCTCGGATATTGATTATCATACGTTTTGTCGAATGACGTTACCGTCACGATCGATGCGCTTCACCCGCTGGAGTGAACGATTGAACCGCTCTTGGATGTGAAGTTAGTCTAAAAAAAGTTTTCTAACATTTGTTTTATTTATTTAAAAAGGAGATCAATTTCCGACATGGATTCGGAAATTGATCTCCTTTTATGTTTGTAGAGCAAAATCTTTTGTCGTATTTATTTTTGATAACCGTCTGGATTATTTGACTGCCAGCGCCAAGCGTCCTCACACATCTCAAATAAGTTTTTCTCCGCTTTCCATCCAAGTAAGCGTTCTGCTTTTGAAGCATCCGCATAACATGAACTAACATCTCCCGGTCGTCTGGTCGTAATCTTTCGATCGATTTGCAGGGAAGTCGCGTCTTCGAACGTCGCAACAAGTTCAAGGACACTTGTGCCTTGACCCGTTCCTAAATTGAATGCCTCAATACCAGAATGATCATGATATAGTGCCTTGATATGCCCTTTTGCCAAATCGACGACATGAATATAATCTCGGACACCTGTGCCATCTTCCGTATCGTAATCATTTCCAAATATTTGAAGGGTATCTAATTTACCTGCAGCGACTTGCGTCACGTAAGGCATTAGATTGTTCGGAATACCATTTGGATCTTCACCAATGAGACCACTCACATCCGCACCAATTGGATTGAAATAGCGGAGTAACGTAATGTCCCACGTTGGATCAGCCTGAGCGATATCTTCAAGAATCTGCTCAATCATGAGTTTTGTCGCACCATAAGGATTTGTTGCAGATCGCGGAGCAGATTCTGTAATCGGTGTCGTCTCAGGCACACCATAGACTGTTGCAGACGAACTGAAGACGAGCTTCTTAACGTCGTGACGACTCATCACTTCTAGTAAGACAAGTGAACTGATCAGATTATTTTGATAGTAGAATAACGGCTGTGATACGGACTCACCAACTGCTTTTAAACCAGCAAAATGAATGACGGCATCAATCGAATGCTTTTGGAAGATGTTTTCTAATGATGATTCATCGCGAACGTCTATCTCATAAAATGTGACAGATCGTTCCGCAAGCTGTTCGACACGTTCAAGGGCATTCCGATGACTGTTACTTAGATTGTCAGCGACAATGACTTCATGACCCTCTCGTAAAAGTTCGAGACATGTATGGCTGCCGATATAACCAGCGCCTCCAGTTACTAAAATATTCATATTTTGTCCTCCGTTTAATTCCATAATTTCTATAATAATAACATAGAAGTAAGAATTTTTTTATTGATTTTTCTCTTTATCCGTTTTGTTGAATGAGTCATTTGTAAGTAAGACCGCCAATCTAATACCTGTAAAAAGGATATTTAATAGTCATTTAGATGCATTTATTCACTAAGAAGCTATACTCCTTGAAGTTTCGAGTAGAGGTTCACATCACTGAATCCATTGAATTAAAGAACTTTAATGAAAGTTTTTTAATGATGAATCCATTTTTGGCTTCAGAATAAAACGAGAAATATTCTAGTGAATACTAATTATGGTCAACAAGCATTCAGAAAACACAATTATTTTTACATAAATAGTAAATTGTAGAATATTATGTTATCTTTTTAATGGATATTTTTCGCTTAAATGAAATTAAAAAACAAAAGGAGAGTAGAAGAGATGGCATGTATGAATTGTTCGGATGCTGCAAAGCGTGGATTGAAATTCTGTCCGAGTTGCGGTGATGCCTTAGAACAGCATGTAGAACATGCAGAACCTGTAGAGAGAGAACGCGACGTCAGATCAATTCGTCCTAAGAAAATGAGTAAATCTGCAAAAGCGATTCTGTTGACCGTCGGATTATTGGTCGTAGCTGGTGGTGCCTATTATGGACTCGCGACACAATGGTTCACGGTCGAAGCGACGACGAATCAGGTCCGCGATGCGATTCGATCTGGTGACGCTACACTACTCGCTGAGCATACAGAGTTCAACGGAAAACCGATTGATCAGAAGATGGCGCAACGCTTTTTAGATGCCTTGAAAGAGACACCGGAGCAAAAGGAATCATTCATGGATTATTTATTGATGGCCGGTGCATCGATTCAAGCAGAAAACGATAGTGATGTTCCTGGTCAAATCGTAGCAAGTGGTCGTCAACTCGGAATCTTCAAAGATTATCGTTTACGCCTCGATAGCGTCAAAACGGAAGTCATCAGTAATTTTAAAGGAACGAAGGTCACGCTCGTGAATCCGGTCGGAACGGAGAGTAGTAAGGCATCGGCGGAAGGTATCATGATGGACGGTGTCTATCCGGGATTAACGGATGCGAAGATTGCCTACGATGGCGAATACGGTAAAGAGTCGAGTGATGTCACGATCAATCCGTTGACGCTCGACGCTGCGGACCGAAAATTCGAAATCACGTTAAAAGGAAATGCGATCGAGCTCGATCAAACGTATCCGGATGCCTTTTTAATCGTCGACGGAAAATCGACCTCGAAACAAGTATCCGATTTGAAGAACTACGGACCAATTCCGAAGAACGGCATCAAACTGTCGATTGAGAATTCATTCCCATGGGGAGAGGAAACGTCGGATGAGATCGTCGTCAAACCAGATACGGAAAAAGCGACATTCACGTTTGAACCGTCTGAAGCTGTTTTGAATCAACTTCAAGGAGTCGTTGAACAGCATGCTGCTCAGTGGGTAGAGGCCGCAAAATTCCAAGATACTTCTAACTTCTATTTGATTGATGATGCTTCATATATTGCGAAGCAACAAAAAAACTATGACGATTGGAGCCGAAAGGACTTGGAGTGGGATGGAGAGTTCATGAATGCGTCGATTGATCGTTCTTCAGCGAAATTCGTCGAGTATGGGGATACGATCGGTATTGAAGTCATGGCGACGACCTATATTCGTGGAGAACTCTACACCTATGGAAGTGAGTATCCAGGTAAAACAACCTCCAAATCACTTTTCCGTTATCTCTTCACATATGGTAGTACACCAGATTCTGATAGCTACGAGGAAAGTTTCCGGATTCAACAGGCAACGAGTATTAAATAAGAACAAGGGAGGCTACACAGATGATGGATTGGCAATCAGTCAAATCACGTTTTCAAGGGATGACAGCAAAAGAATTACAGGAGCAGGCGGAGCAAGCACGACGTGAAAAAGGACGCTTGCTGTACGAAATCGGAGAGCGTCATTACATGAAGCTGCGGAGCGAAGGGCGTCGTCAAGAAATCGAGGATATTCTTGCACAAGAAGTACTCGTATTCGGTGCCTTGTCACGGATTGATGAGATGGAAGTCGAAGCTGCGCAAAAGCAATGTAAGTCATGCCGGACGCCACTTGAGCCAGGCGCGAAGTTTTGTGGGAAATGTGGCACGTCCGTTCCACGCGAGAACGAACAAGCAAAAGTCGCCTGTACGACATGCCATACGCCACAACGTAATGATCAGCATTTTTGTACATGCTGTGGATCAGAAATGGGGCAACGCGTATGAAGTATTGTTCGACCTGTGGTCAAGTACATGCTCCGCACGCCCAGTATTGCGAAGTAGACGGAACGTCACTCGATAAGCAAGCCCGTCCGATCCGCTTCGAACAAGCTGCGCATTTTTGTGTCGGGTGTGGTACACAGATGGATGGTCGTGCGTCGTACTGTCCGAATTGTGGACATTCGCGCCTCGTCGCAGCGACGTCAGAAGGCTCACTTGTAGACCGTCTTCCGGGTATGGACGACATTCGTAAGAAGTGGAAGTCACAGGATTGGAACGTGAATCTCCCGTTGAAAGAGCGTGGACGCGCATTTATATCACGATTCGATTTCTCGCTTGGGAATCCGAGCCTTGCGATCGGTAGTATTGCTGCCGTCATCTGTTTTGCTGCAATTATCGTTTTATTGTTCGTCATGCTTGGTCTACTCAGTGATAACCCGGCATTAGAAGGAATCAAAACTGTTCAACAAAACATGGGGGATGATTTTAGTACGTTCGGTATGTTCTTCTTCCTTGCTTTCGTCGCTCTTGCTGGTCTAAATCTCACATCCAGTGAAGACTTGAAATCACGTTTCCTGACCGAAGTGGTAGGCAACGATGCGGAACAGTTCTCTGATATTCAAAAAGCAATCGATCAACTTGATTTTCATATTTTCTCAGGACACTTCTTGCTGTCTTTACCAGGGTTAATTCTATTAATCGGTAGTGCCTGGTTACTGGAACGAGGTGGTGTCATCGGAATCAAGGCGATATCGTGGAATGAACGGATCGAACGTGCTGTTGTCTTTGCCCTGACGTTATCGGTGATCACACTGGTCGTCGGATTGTTTGCGACGGATTTTGGCATTTTCAATCTACATCTGATCACGGGGATGCTTCGAATTTTCCTTCTAGCGCTCGCTGGTGTTCTGTTATTCCAATTCATCGGTCAAACGAATCTAAGCGGTTCTTGGCAAGTCGGACGGGTCGCTGCGACAACATTGATGAGCGTTTATTTGTTCGGCGTCCTACTGACGTCATTTGGACAAGTGTATTATCTAAACGAGCTCGATGAAATGGACGAAGTCGAATTTGGTGAATCGGCCAGTCTCGTTCTCTTAAGCGGTGCATCTCCGCTTTACGCGATGTCACAAGCAGGACAAGTCGATTTCAAGATGACCGTTTTGACGGAAGACTTCCGTTTAGGTGCGGCTTTATATGGTGAAGATCGTTTGAATGATCTACAACGACCAGTCGAAGAAGCGGGAGAAGCTTCGAATCTGAGTCGGATTCAAGGAATCATCGGGAACCAGATTGAAAACGGAGAAGATCCAATACTTGATCCGAAAGTAACGCGTTTTGATGAGACGGTGGATATTGGACTCTTGACACGCTTCGCGCAAATCGCGAATGCCTCCACTTCATTTGAAGAAGAACAATTGCTTAGTTCAAGTGTTGCTCCGTACGGCTTGATTGCTCTTATTTTGATGTTCGTCATCCATGTCGGAATCGGATTCCGCTGGATTCGGACGTTACCGAATGTCGCGATCTATGCTGGAGTCTTCATGATTGGTGGACTCATTTTAGCGTACTTCACACAAACGCGGTTTGAACTGCAATGGGATAACGATGTCCTAGCCGGTGTCGTCGTTTCTACTTTGACATGGTGGAATGCGTTCATGCTGTTCCTCTTCCCGTTCCTCGGTGGATTAGTGGGATACGGATTGAACCGCTTTAAAGATACAAAAGGATGATTCCGAAAAAACGCTTGTCTCCGGTTTCGAAGACAAGCGTTTTATCATAAGGACTGTTTGGTCGTCTGTTCAAAGTCGACCGTCGAATCTTTTTCAACGCCGGAATTGCGGAATGTCAGACCGCCGTCGTCATTAAATTGGATTTCTAAAGAAGACTCATAAAAGTAAAGCATCAAGCTATTGTCGGAATTAAAGCGTCCACTATACGTAAAGTCATCAAGTGGTTGTCCTTCATAATCTCGAGCATCATGGATTGTCAGTGTCGCCTCACGATTCGGATGCGTCACGACATCAATCGTCGCATCGCTATAATCTTGCTCGTACTCGCCTTGATCACTCGTCGAGTATGTATAGGTACCCGCCACGTCACGAAATGCTTTTTCGACCTTACCAAGGGTGCGGTGGTAACGAGCCGCTTCGTTCGCGAGCGCTTTGTCACCGAACGTTTGATTCATAACTCGTTCCGCATGACGAAGGGCGTCCGTCGTCTGATTCATGAACAAGGCAGCTTTCAAATCGTGAAACGCCTCTTGTTGTTGCGCCAGCGCGATCAGGCGTTTGTCTGTCGCACCTTCTGTCCGAGCTTTTTCGCGCCATTGTTGTTCTTCGAACAGGTCTCCAGCGAGCGAGCTTTGAGCACTTTGCTTCAAGTAGAGATCCGCTGAGTCGTTACTACAGCCACCTAGTATGAGAGCTGTCAAAAGAAAAGGCAATATGCGTCGCATCATGATGTCATCTCCTTCTTGAAGGTTCGTTTCACAGAGGTGATGCTGTATCGGTCGTCATCGAACGTCACCTCATATTCGACGATGGCGCGATAAAGTCGTTTCTTTTCTTCATCATTACTGAAATGAACGCGAGCGTATGTCTCGGTCGTTTCGACTCTGAATTCACTTTCGCTGATAGCTTCCATACGATCGAAGGTCATATCCTTTAATGTGAGGTAACTATATGGATATTCTTCAGACACCTTCAGTCGATCACCGAAACGATCTCGCTCATCTTCAGATAAATCGTCTTCACCGTAGAATAGATCAGCATAGGAACTATAATCCTCAATCGTGGAGTCATAATAATCCCAACCATTATCTTCTCCATTGTTGAGCAAGGGGAGGCGCTGGGCATAACTATTTAGGAATTCGTACAAGGAATCGGGTGAGGCAGCATCAAAAATGAGGTAATCCTCAAGGTCCTCATCAGCTAGTTGATTAAGTTGTGTCGCTGAAGCACCTTCTGGCAAGACTTGATCGATGTCAGCCGCTGCATGCGTCAGTTGACTCGTCTTAAATAATGGTTGTGCCGCTTGATATTTGAGATAACCGAACGTACCTCCACCAATGCAAAGCATCACGATCACCAATCCGATGAACCAGGATTTTTTGACGGAACGGGATTGCGATGAACGATTTTTTTGACCGCAGACCGGACAATAAATCATCTGGTCATTCATCGGGGTTCGACAATTCGAACAATGTGACATTAAAAAGCACTCCTTTCTTAACTTCGCTATTATAATGTAAAATAAAGATAAAAAATAACAAATTTTTGAACAAAAGGAGAGGGAATCATGGATCCATATGAACGATTAGGGATATCGCGGACCTCATCGATGAAAGAGCTCGAGCGAGCGTATGCTGAGAAGCTAGAAGCACATCCGGAGGAATCCGAGGAGCGGACAGAAATCGAACGAGCATACGTCGTCATCAAGTACGAAAAGAAACAAAAGAACAAACGCAATAAGCGAACGGTCGGGATTAGCGCAATTGTTCTCTTACTCGCTGCTGGCGGTGGAACGTATTTCTTTTTGAATCAGGAAGAGACGCCTCAAGCGGTCGAACAAAAGAAGCAGAATGCTTCATTCGTCATTGGTGAAGAAGAGAAGACGAGTCAGGACAAATCGGAATCGAAACCAACGGAAGCGACGAAAAAGTCAGATTCAAAGGAAGTGTCCCATCAGGATTATAAGAATATCCAGGATATTTCGACGCTCTTTTTCCGAGAACTCGAAGATGCTCTGACGGAGCGGAGCGTCAAAGGGCTGTCTGTCAGTACGAACACTTATAATCAAAACTTCCAAAGCAGTTTGAACGATCTTGTCACAGGGGGTTATATCTTTGACGGTGAGCTGACGGTCAACGATATTCCTCAAAACGATATTACGATTAAAGGAGATAAGGCGACGGTCAAAGTAAAGGTCGACTACTCCTCACGGTCTTATCAGCCGTATCTACACGAACGTCCGGATGGCAGCACGATTGTCTGGGAACTAAATCTTGTGAAATCGGGACAAGACTGGCTCGTCGATCAACGGAAGTCGCTCTCAGATTCAGCGACAGGCAGAGGCATGGAAGTCCGAGAATCGGTTAAAGAAGATATCGTTAATACCGTATATCAACATGCAAAAGAATGGGAGCAAGCATATATCGATAAGGATACATCTGCTTTCACGTTGTTCACATCTTCTGCTTATTTAAGTAAGCAACAAAGTTATTACGCAAGCATGGACAAGAAAGGTGTTTATTGGGAAGGATACTTGGATGATGTCGAATATTCACCTTCATCAATTAATGTCAGTGAAATAGCAACTGATTTGACGGCGACCGTAGAAGCCATTTGCTACTATGAAGGTGACTATTACAAAGAAGATGACGGTTCACTCGATGAGCGTGATCCTGGAGATGACGTTCCCTTCAAATATTACCTGAAGTACAACTTAGATGATGAACGATGGTACATCGTTGATTCTGAACAACTGAAAAGCTTTAGTCATAACGATACGACGATGTATTAATCATAAGGAGGAATTCAAATGAAAAAAGTAGTTGTAGCAACAGCACTCGGTCTCATCATCAGCACACTACCAGTAGCTAGTGACTCGGTAGCAGCACTCAGTAAAACAGAGAAATCAATCGTTGATCGCCAAATCGCTGCGTTAAAGAAAAGTAAACTATCTGGTGGTTATAAACCAATCGATGTTCGGTCCGTCTATCTACTTGGTGGCAAGTACCCTGAGACGTTTACGCTGTATGAACGATTCAACACGAAGACATATATGAACGATGTCATCGGTAAAGCGCAGAAGTATGATGCGAAGAAGAAAAAATGGACGACGATCTATACGTATACGGATCGAGATACGGACTACTATGATGTTCGGGCGAAAGGAAAACTCCTTGATACGAAAAAAGAACAACTCGTCATCGGACCCGCTGGTGGGAGTGGTGGTTATGTAACTCCGATTCTTATCGGATCAACGGATGGTAAGGTAATCAAAAAAATGTTTGAAGCAAAAGAAGCGTATCCGTTCGGTCGCGCGTTGATTAAAGACAAAAAACTCTATCTTGGTTCGATGACAATTGTCCATGATGTTTACTCCTACAAAGGGAAGACATTAAAGTATCGTGTCGGTACGGGAGCGGATGATCGGACGGTCGCTGGGAAAGTATCGAAATACATGACGCTCGATTATTATGGTGGCCGTACACATCTGACGAGCAGCAAGTCGATGACACTCAAAAAAGGACAACGTTTTGGAATCGTTCGTAAGTCGACGAAGGATACGAATCCATATGTCTACCGTGCACTCTCATCAGGAGAAGGGAAGTTACAACTTGATGGGTACGGATTTAAAGCGGTGAAGACAGGTGTCGAAAAATGGATGTTCGAACCAGACGCTTATGACAACTCTGT
The DNA here is from genome assembly GCF_031844245.1 of Exiguobacterium sp. BRG2. Lineage (NCBI taxonomy): Bacteria > Bacillati > Bacillota > Bacilli > Caryophanales > Exiguobacterium > Exiguobacterium sp. BRG2. Next base: position 88,027 of record NZ_JAUZUW010000004.1, on the reverse strand, counting down.
CACGGTGAAATTTACGGTGAAATAATTAAAAGCCAGTTCCTGATTATTTTAGGAACTGGCTTTTTCATTTGTCCTGATGGTGTGATTGCAAACGATTTCATGATACGCTAGAGGACAGAAAAACCTGCCTAGAAAGAAGGAATTCCTATGCATATTCTTGTCATCGATGATGAGGCGAGCATCCGGCATCTCGTCAAACTGCAACTCGAACTCGATGGTCAGACGGTCGAGACTGCAGCCGATGGAGCAGCAGCACTCGCCTTGCAGGCAAGACAGACCTTTGATTTGATCGTCCTCGATTTGATGCTACCGGATACGACCGGTTTCGATTTGATTCCAAAACTGAGACAGACGACGCCTGACTTACCAATCTTGATGCTGACAGCACGTGATCAGATGAACGATAAAATCATCGGTCTGCAGCTCGGAGCAGATGACTATATGACGAAGCCGTTCAATGGAACGGAGCTTGTCTTGCGTGTCAAAAATCTATTGAAACGCACGAAGACGGTTGCGCCACCCGTACCTGTCGCGGCTGATCCATTCTTATCTGTTGATCCCGAAGAACGGGTCATTCGACTCAACGGTCAACCATTGCCACTGACGTACCGGGAATATGCATTGCTCGCACTTTTCCTAACGCATCCGAAACGGGTCTTTGAGCGAGATGAACTGCTCGAACAAGTCTGGGGCTTTGACTTCTCCGGTCAGACCCGCGCCGTCGATATCATGGTCCAGCGCTTACGGAAGAAACTCGGAGCACAAGGCGAACGGATCAAGACGATTTACGGTGTTGGCTACAAGTGGGTCGACGCATGAAGCTACGCCAGGTCATCACGGAAAACTTCGTCTTGCTCCTCGCTCCGGCATTGCTCGTCCTCTTCTTGATTCTCTATGCCTTCATCCAATCGAACCTATACGAGAACGCCGTCGAGTCCGTCCAAAAATTGAGTCGGGAAGCGGAGCTCTACACGATGAACTACCTCGCAAGTGAAGAGACGGACTCGCTCGCCGATACGGCAGTCCCGATCGCTTCCTATCTCGCGGACCGCTTCGATGCGCGCGTCCAGCTGTTTGGACCAAATGCAGAACTACTCGCTGATTCGGAACGGGATCAATTGCCGCTCCTCGCGGGAGACATCGATCAAGCGTTAAAAGGGAAGTCGAGTTATCTCTTTCTGAAAGAAACCGATGTTCCCGTGCTGTTCTTCTCGAGTCCGCTGTATGGCAAAACGGACGTCATCGGCTCGGTCCGTTTTCTTGTTGATCTGCGGACGGAAGCCGAACTGCTGCGGCAATTTACCTATGTCTTCACGGGCGTCTTTCTGATCTTGATTGTAATTGCCGTTTGGACAGCGCGTCGGATGGCAAAGACGTTAATTGGACCGATCGATGATTTACGGAGTGTCTCGCACGCCTTGACGAAAGGACACTATGCGCATGTGCTACCGGCATATCCGTATGAGGAATTGAACCGACTGGCAGCGGACTTCTCGACGCTTGCTGACGCGATCCAGCACAACATCGGACAGCTCGAACAACAACGAAGCGACCAACAAACGTTCATCGATCACATCACCCATGAACTCCGAACACCGATGACGGCGATCATGGGCTATGTCGAGTTGATTCCGAAGCTGCCGCCAGACGAAGCGGCACATTGTTACCACTACATCGAGGTCGAGAGCCAGCGCTTATTGCGACTCGTCTCACATAATCTCGAACAGGCGAAACAACAACGGAACGAACGCCACGTGACGTCGACGATGTTCGCGCTCGATGCCCTGCTCGAAGATACCTTATTCATCATGCAGTTGCGCCTCGATGGACAAGGGATTCGAGTCGAACAAGACGTTCCGCCGATCTACGTGCTCGGGCAACCGGACCAGACGAAACAAGTCTTGTTGAATCTTCTCGAGAATGCCGTCAAATACAGTGACGCGATGACGGTGACGTTTTCGACCGTCAGTACGGACACGACCCTCCGACTCCTCATGACGGATGACGGGATTGGTCTTGATCCAGCAGTGCTTGACGAATGGACTAAGGAGCAACATAGTCTGACAACGGCAAGTGGAAATGGATTCGGTCTACCGCTCTGTCGACGTTTGATGCAGGAACAGGGAGGCGATTTCGCGCTCGAGAGCGATGCGAGTGGCACGCGTATCACATTGACCTTCCGATTAGCGAACCAGACTTAATGTAATCGCTTACAAATGATACATTTACGAAACAATTCGACCGGATTTACGAAACAATTGCTCCGTAATCTAAGAATCAAGCAAGGAGAGGAATCATGAAAGCATCGACTATCGCTTATCTCTTCCTGATGGGTATCTTGTTTGCCCTCGGTCTTCTTTTGCTTCAGCAGACGGTCTTCGGACGCTTGCACGTCCTCGATGGACCGAAACGGCTGAATGCTTCCGATGACTCACTTCCGACCGAGTTGACGTTACGTCACCGGGCATGGGGTGAGCAGACGGTAGAAGATGGAACGGAAGTCCAGCGCATCACGACGCTATTGAAGCAAATGAAGACAGTGACAAACGGGACCTGTCCGGTGGGAACGGCGACATTTAACGGGACGCTCCGTTTCTTAAACGGAACGACATGGACGTTCTCGCTCGGGGAAAGCATGACGCTAAATGGAAAATGTGTCGCGCAACGTCCTAGCACTCAGACGACGACATTAAAAGCACGCTTCTTGAACGCCTATCACGAACCAGAACAGCTCGCGCGTCAGTTCGCTGAGGCGGAAGTCGTGACCGTGTATGCAGCAGGACGATCTCGTTCTTTGACTACACGTGAGCGAGAAGACGTCAAGCGTCGCCTGGCGCAGGCAGAGCCGATGACGGACTATGAAGAAGTCGGTCAAGCACTCGATGCCAGTCAGGGACAGCCGCGCATTCTCAAGCTTCAGCGGTTCAAGAATGAGCAGAATACGCGTGCCAACTTAATGAATATTACTGTGTATGAGACATTGTTCAGCGTCCAGTACATGGATGATGACAATGGAAACACCTTCTATTTAAAAGGACAACTCCTGCCGACCGGGAAGGAGGCAGATCGATGAGAAAAGGAATGCTCTTCTTGCTGAGTATCATTTGTCTCATGAGCATTTGGATCGTCCGCAACAATGAACAGACGAAGCAGGGAACAGCTGCGCGGGAAACCGTTCCGCATTTGACGGCGTATGTCTCTGCGAAAGAGGATATCGGTCGCGCCTTGCTGTCATCATATTGTGAACAAGCAGGCTGTACGTATGAGTTCGTCCGCCTGTCGACGGAAGAACTCGTCCGGCGTGTGACGAAGGAAGCGGATCATCCGCGCGCTGACGTCATCATCGGGGGGACGTGGGACGCCCACCAGACGCTCAAGCAACGCGGGTTGTCGACACCGTTCCCGAGCGACATGGATCAAGCGGAACTACAGGATCCGGATCGCTACTGGATCGGCTACGAAGTCGAACGCCTCGCAATCGTCATCAATACGGACGTCTGGAACAACCGATTCGGGGCGGCACCGTATCCGAAGACGCTCGCTGACTTGACAGCGAAACGGTATCAGGACGAGTTAATTTTGCCGGATCCGAACCATTCCGGTACCGGTGCGACGATCCTGCAAGCGATCTTTGACGGATACGGAGCGAAGTCGGAAGGTGTCTTACGCGAGCTAATCGAGCGAACGCGACTATTCACGGCGAACGGTTTTGCACCGACGTCGTACGTCGCCAGTGGGGAAGCGATGCTTGGGGTCAATTTCATCGGGGATCAACAATCGCTACACGAAAAGTATTATCCGGTCAAAAGCATCCCACTCGATACGTACTCGATCAACGCGATCTCAAAGTTGAAAGGACGGACGCAACAAAAGCAGGCGAATGCCTTCATGCGTTTCGTGCTCTCGGCGGACGGTCAGGCGATCCTGCGGAAAGTCTCGTTCGGCACGCCGACCTATGCGATCGCGAAGACACAACCGATCCAGCAGAACGTCGGGCAGGACATCGTCGCCGATTACCGGGACTACCTCCGTCGATTCAATCAGCTCCAGGACAAATGATGCGAAGACTCTGATTCAGATAGGGGAAATGGAAGATGGGCTTCTTCAGCATCAAAAAATTGCCGAATGCCGGCATACCAATCGAAGTACAACGGAAACAATGGTTACAGCAATTCTTAAAGGCATTTTTAGTCGTCTTCTTCTCATATATGGCAATGTATCTCATCCGAAACAACTTCAAGGCAGCGCAACCGCTCTTGAAAGAGGAACTAGGTTTTACGACGACGGAACTCGGTTATATCGGCTTCGCCTTCTCGATTACATACGGAATCGGGAAAACATTGCTCGGCTACTTCGTTGACGGGAAAAATACGAAACGCGTCATCTCGTTCTTATTGATTCTCTCGTCCTTAATCGTCACCGCGATGGGGCTATTGATGAGTGCCGGCGGAAGTCCGGTCGGTTTATTGATGGTTTTATGGGGACTCAGTGGGTTCTTCCAATCGGTCGGGGGACCGTCGTCGTATTCGACGATCGCCCGCTGGACACCGTTTGAAAAACGTGGACGCTACCTCGGCTTCTGGAATGTTTCGCATAACATCGGTGGAGCAATTGCCGGTGGTCTCGCACTTTGGGGAGCGAACGTCTTCTTCAACGGAAGTGTCGTCGGGATGTTCATCTTCCCAGCTGCGATCGCGCTCGTTATCGGAATCGTCGGTCTGTTCATCGGGAAGGATGATCCGGAGGAACTCGGGTGGAATCGGAGTGAAGAAATCTTCGAGGAACCGATCGAACCGGAAAACATCGCTGCTGAAAGTATGACAAAATGGCAAATCTTCAAAACGTACGTCATCTCGAACCCATGGATCTGGACGCTCTGTATCGCGAACGTCTTCGTTTACATCGTCCGGATCGGGATTGATAACTGGGCGCCGCTCTACGTCACGGAACACTTACACTTCAGCACGGAGAGCGCCGTCAATACGATTTTCTTCTTTGAGATTGGTGCGTTGTGCGGCAGTATGATCTGGGGGTATGTATCCGACTTGCTCAAAGGACGCCGGGCGCTCGTCGCAGCGATCTGTCTCTTACTAACGGCCGTCGCGGTCCTCGGTTATCGTTACGGGACGAGTGAACTTATGATTTACGCGTCACTATTTGCACTCGGTGCGCTCATCTACGGACCGCAGCTCTTGATCGGTGTCTCGGTCATCAGCTTCGCACCGAAACAAGCGACAACGGTCACGAACGGGATGGTCGGGACATTCGGTTACTTGTTCGGTGATTCGATCGCAAAAGTCGGTCTAGCAAAAATCGCTGACCCGGAAACGAACGGTCTAACGATTGGTTCGGTTACGTTACATGGCTGGAGCGATACGTTCATCATCTTTAATGCCGCGTTATTGTTCGGGTTGATTGCTCTTGCGATCGTCGCTGTCGTCGAGGAGAAAAAGATTCGTCGCCTCGGACTGCTAGAGCGTCAAGCGGATAAGTTAAGTTCGTAACAGACACGAGCACCCTCGCCTTATTTAGGAGAGGGTGCCCTTTTTTAATGAGACAAATAAGCAAGCAGAAAACCTTCTTCCAGTTTAACGTGACGAATCGAACGGTAACGGGCATGACGGAAAGGAAAATAGAAGGAAAGATCGACGGTCAGAAGTCGATTTGCATAACGCAGATAAGGTGGACGAATAAGGTAGGTTTCATTAAAGGATTCGGTGTCATGAGGACAGACGTCAAAGACTTCGAACGTGATGGTGCGTTTATCGACTGCTCGCAATTGGAGCGTTAATTTGACCGGTAAGTCACGCTCTAGACCATAACGTGTCAACGGTACAGCGGCTTGAAGGTGAAGGTGCGTCGGTCGAATCGTGATGCAGATATCTGTCAGTTCTGGAATTTCCTTTGTTAGAACGCTTGCAAAGTCATACTCATCCATACTTGCTGCAAGGGTAAAACGACGAAAGGTTTCGATGATATGGCGGCTCAGTTTCATAAAATGGACTCCTCTCTTAGGATTATCAACCTAATTATCCTCTTTTATTTTTCACTAAAGTAATTTAATTCCTTTAAATTAGAGCTTCTTTTTAAAACGATACGATTCACGCATGTTTTCGTATCGTTCAGGGAACTTTTAACATGTCGACCTATCGTGTTTTCCGAAAGGAGTTTTATGATGTCTTACTTATCCGGATTTCCGTCATCTTATTGGAAGGAAAGTACACCTGCCACTTCTTATCCCCCTTTGGATCAAGATGCGAAGCATGATGTCGTCATCATCGGGGCTGGTATTGCTGGGCTCGTCACGGCCATGCAACTGACTGAACGGGGATATGATGTCGCTGTGATCGAAGCCGGTGACGTCGCTGCTGGTACGACGGGTTATACGACGGCAAAAGTTTCCTCACAGCACGGTTTGATTTACGATACGTTAATCAAAACGGTCGGTGAAGAATCGGCGCGACTATATTATGAAGCAAATGAAGAAGCCATCACGTTTTTACGTCATCAGGTGGAACGACTCGACATAGCTTGTGAACTTGAAACGCAGGACGCGTATCTCTACGCTGCGACATCAAAAGAGCAAGCGATGGAACGAGAAGTAAAAGCCTATGAACGTTTGGGATTGAACGGTGGAGAAGCGACGCAAGAAGTTCGGAGTAAGTTGCCGTACGATGTAAAAAAAGCTGTCGTCTTGCGCGATCAAGCACAGTTCCACCCAGTCAAATATCTTCAAGGACTCGCCCGACAAATCGTCCACCAAGGGGGGGCCTTATACGAACAGACCCGTGCTGTATCGCTCGAATCGAACCGGACGCCGACAGTCATCCTTGAGAACGGTCACCGGATTGAGGCGAAGAAGGTCGTCATCGCGACCCATTTTCCGTTCCATGATTTTAAAGGGTTGTATTTTTCAAAGCTTGAAGTCCATCGCTCGTATATCGTATCGGGTCAGGTCGATGAGACGTTTCCGGACGGGATGTTCATGAGTGCCGATCAACCGAGTCGTTCTCTGCGTCACACGCGGACAGAAGACGGTCGTCTGCTTGGTCTGTTTGGGGGGGAGAATCATCTATCTGGTCACGAGACAGAGACGATGCAGCGGTATCAGCACCTTGCAGATTTTGCAAAGCATGAATTCCATGTCGAGTCGTTCGGACAGTTCTGGTCAGCGCAAGATTTAATCACGCTCGACAAGATCCCGTACATCGGACAGATGACGCCAAATGATCCGAACGTGTTCGTCGCGACCGGTTTTGCGAAGTGGGGGATGACGAACGGTATCGCAGCAGGGCTGTTACTTAGTGATTTGTTGACGGGAACACCAAACCGTTTTCGGCATCTGTTTGACCCGAACCGTTCAAAGCTAAAAACGAAGGATGCGACGCAGTTCGTCAAGAACAATGCGGATGTTGCAATCGAACTGGTTAAAGGAAAGCTGACGAAAGCGCGTCGCAGTGCCGACGAGTTACAACCGGACGAAGGTGGACTCGTGACGCATCACGGAAAAACGGTCGGTGGTTACCGGGATCCGGAAGGGAAGCTTCATCTCGTCTCGACGACCTGTACCCATATGGGATGCGATACGAAATGGAATGAGGCGGAACGGTCGTGGGATTGTCCGTGTCATGGTTCACGATTCGGTCCGACAGGAGAGGTGCTAGAAGGCCCAGCCGTCAACCCACTCAAATCGATCGAGTAAGCAGAGACGCCTGTCTCTGCTTTTTTAATTTTAAAAATAAACCGTGGACGAATTATGATATGTGATATAATTACCTGGTAATAAAAATATTTTAGCGCTAAACAATTAGAGTGCCGCTTTTGAATCGTGTTGTAGAGGCACCGTCACGACCACCGCTCACTGGTTTCATATTTTAGTTTCACTATTTTACTTAGCGTCGTGAACGCTGAAACAACCCGAGGAGGAAGCACCACTATGAGTAAAGAAAAGATTGCCCAGCTGCGCAAACATGTGTCGCCGTTTGAGAAGGCAGACATCAAAGCCAGCGTCCGGCAGATGATCAACACGATCCTGCCATTTCTCGTCCTATGGTTTCTGGCATATGAGGCCCTGAAGCTATCTGTGTTTCTCGCGATCCCGTTGGCGATCCTCGCTGCAGGATTCGTCGTTCGGATGTTCATCATCTTCCATGATTGTACCCATGGTTCATTCTTCAAAAATAAGAAGGCGAACGCCATCGTCGGGACGATCACGGGGATTTTGACGTTATTCCCGTATGAGAAATGGAAACGGGAGCACTCGATCCACCATGCATCAAGTGGGAATCTCGACAAACGCGGTGTCGGCGACATCTGGGTCATGACGATTGAGGAGTATATCGAAGCATCACGCTTCACACGTCTCAAGTATCGTCTGTACCGGAATCCACTCGTCATGTTTGGTCTTGGACCACTCTTGTTGATTCTTGTCTCGAGCCGCTTCAACCGGAAGGATGCTCGGAAAAAAGAACGCATCAACACACATGTCATCAATGCGTCGCTCGTCGTCTTGTACGGAATCCTGATCTACTTCATCGGCTGGCAAGCCTTCCTGATCATCCAAGGCACGACGATGTTTACAGCAGGTGTCCTCGGAATCTGGTTATTTTACGTCCAGCATACGTTCGAAGATTCGTACTTTGAAGATGAGAGCGAATGGGATTACGTCAAGGCAGCAATCGAAGGTAGTTCGTATTACGAATTACCGAAGGTCTTACAATGGGTAACAGGAAACATTGGATTCCATCATGTTCACCATCTCAGTCCACGTGTTCCGAACTATCATCTCGAAAAAGCACATGTCTCGACGCCACCGCTTCAGAAGGCGACGAAGATCGGTCTCTTCTCAAGTTTGAAATCGCTTCGGTATAAGCTATACGATGCGAAAAACAGAACGTTCGTGACGTTCCAAGATATCAAACACCTCTTACGCGATCCGAAACCGTCATCGTTGTAAGCTTTTCACCTCATCCATCTGGATGGGGTGTTTTTGTTGTACGAGTTGTAAAAGAGGGAAAGCACATTATATGAGAGCATTGCATGTCCGTCTTTTGGCGTATGTTCACGATAAGCATCCATGGTAGGATGTACAAAGAGAAAGGAGCGTGCATGATGCGCCGTATACCCATTGCTGCTTACGTAGGAGGAGCCACCTTACTTTCCTTATTCGTTTTCAGTTCGATGACCTATCAGCAACAATCCCTGATTCCATTTTTGACGCAACATATGCCGCTCGACTGGGTCTATGCGTTTTCCTTCGTGTCGTTCCATTATGAAGTCCCGATCAGCGTCGCGTCTCTTGGACCTGCTGCCTTCCTTGAATTCTTCATTCGGAAAGGCATGCATGCCAGTCTGTTCTTCGTTCTTGGGATTAGTCTCGTTCATTTTTTGCGCGGTCGAGGATACGCAGCGTTCCCAGCTGCCTTCTTTGCTTTCACGACGGCGATGACGATCGGTGTGTTGGATGAGTTTCACCAATTGTTGACGGGCGGACGTACACCACTCGTTGGAGACGTACTAATCGATGGTAGTGGTGCACTCGTCGGCATCGTCTTATACACTGTCATCCGTCTCTATTTAAAAGCCGATCGGATCGTTCGCGAACAAGAACAACAGCACGCATGAAAATAACCCATCGTCCCAATCCTAGGATTGAGGCGATGGGTTATTTTAGCGATTAGAACCGTTGTACCCACTCGATTTTGTACTGAGTGCGTCCGTATTCTCTTCTTAACATGTTGTCGGCTTTTTTTCGTGCTGTCGTGTGATCGCCTGCTCGAACATTCAATCGATCCGTATCGATGATCTCATCTCCGCGTAATACGTGATACTGGACGGTGTAGTCCTTTTTCATTAAATTAAATAGTCCCAAATTCATCACTCCCATATTCTTCTTCCTGTTAGTTATTATATGGGATTCCAAATTTTTCTGCAATATAAAAGAGTGACTATTGTCCCACCTGCTAATAAAAAGTTAGTGGTTCGAATGGCAGGTTGCTTTATTGTGAGAATTGCGTATAAATGCTGAAAAATCAACAAAAAACGTTCTAAAATAGAATTTTAGAAATTTTATTACATATATAATGAATATTCAGGAAAAAAAGTTACGTTATCAAAATGTGTTTGAAAATATAATTTGTCTGAATATTCTTTTGGTATGTCAGGAAAGGATTCCCTTGGAACTTTGATGGAATAACCGTTAAGATAAGAAGGGATGAGAAAGACAATGAACTAAGCGATAGATGAAGGAGATGGCGTATGGAGCAGGAGACGAATGAACGAATCGATCCCGCACAACGGATCAGGCAAGCAGTGACACGAAAAGAGACCGCTTATTTTAGTTTGTTATTAGGCGTTGCCATTTTGACAGTGGGTGGCATCATCGGATTAGTATTTGAAACAGGCGAGAGCGGTATTTATGCGATGTTCGCGCTAGTGATCCTGCTGTTATTACTTTGGTTACGTCAATGGCGACGAGTATCGCGGATTCGAAGTGAAGGGGTTCGCTTGAGTGCGGAGCAGTTCCCAGCGTTATTCGAGCAAATCGGCATATATACAGAACAATTGCAGCTGTGGCGGATTCCGGAAATCTACTTCCAGAACGATGTGAAACGACCACATGTCATCGGATTATTTCAAAAGTATTTGATCGTCCTTCCGACGTCATATTTGGAATTGACAGAGGTACGACGGTTCCAGTTACTGCTTGAACTTGCACGCATTAAACGAAATCATCAAGAAAAGCAGGTGTTGCTTTGGATCGGAAGCTGGGTTCCATTTTTACGTCCGGCATACACGCGAGCATGCGAACGGACTCGTTATCAGATGGTTCTACCGCTTGTATCCAACGAGTGTGCTCGGCAAGCGATCTTTGAGGATATTCTCGGGCCAACACTTCTTGCGACGACGGATATCGTTTCCTATACAGCGGAGAAGCGTCAGCAACGGACGTTTTCTGTCTTATTGTATGAGAAGCTACAGACCAATCTCTCCATGCTGGAACGGCTTCGCTTGACGGGTGAACCGCTCCATCAACCCCGTCCTTTCCTACGTTATAGTCAAGGAATCATCATCACGCTTAGTGTTCTGACGGTCATGTTCTTCGTCAGTGCAGGGGCAGGGATCTTGCTGAACGAAGCGGGAACGCAAACGGCAGCTAGTAACGACACGGCGACGGCAAAAACGAACGATCAGGATTTAAATGAGACGGAATTAATGGCAGCGATTCAAAAAGGAAAGCTTGAAGATATCCATCGCTTGATCCCGGAAAGTGATATGAAAGCAGTCGATGCAGATGGGGATACGGCGTTGCATTACCTCGGATATCGTAAATCCAGCACGGGACTCGAATCGGTCTTTAAGGAATTACTTGCAGCAGGCAGTGATGTCGATGCTGTCAATGAGTTCGGCGAGCGACCGTTCATTACGGCAGTCTTCAGTAACAACGATGAACTCGTCGACCTATACTTGAAGCGAGGCGAGAAAATCAACCAACAAGATGCCGATCAGTTCACGCCTCTTCATCATGCTGTTGAGGGTGAGGGGAAACAGACAGTCAAGCTATTGCTCGAGCGCGGTGCCGACCCGTCGATCAAAAATGCGGATGGCTTCACGCCGCTGATGATGGCACAGGAGTATGAACTCGATGAAATCATTGATCTGTTGAAACAGCACTCCGCGCAAACGTTATAAAACAACAACCGCAGGCTCTCTCGAATGGATCGAGAAGACCTGCGGTTGTTTTTTGTTCGTATTAGTTTGGAAGTTTTGATGTATCGACGATGCGACCTTCAATCTTGTAGTCGACTTGACCGAGTGATTTCGTGAAATCACGTAGGTTTTCCCAGTCAGAGAGACCGAGGTCCGTGACGCGACCAGCTTTGTAAGCCGTCTCGAATGGTGTGAGACCATCGCCACCTTTAGCTGTGAAGGCATTCGTTGCGATGACATATGTCTTCGCTGGATCGATGACTTCGAATGTACCGTTATTGTTCACTTCCATCTTCGTGACGCGTTCACCGGCCGCTTTTGTGCTATCGTATTCGAATTTCATACCAGAGACATGGAGGAAACCACCGTTTTCTTTCGGCGCAATACCTACGCTGATTTCAAGTAGTTCTTTAATTTCTGCACCTGATAGCTTGACAGTCGCAAGTGTATTACCAAATGGAAGCGTCGTTAAGACTTCACCGACAGTGAGTGGACCAGCATCAATGGCAGCACGGATCCCTCCACCGTTTTGCATCGCGATGACTGTATCCTTATTGTATTCTTTCGCTTTTTTGAGCATACCATCCGTGATCAAGTTTCCGAGAGCCGTTTCACTGTTGCGGACACTGATTTCGCCGCGTGGGTTTGGAAGGGCATTAACGATATTCGCACCGACTTCTTCGTTTTTCAACTCAGCGATTTGATCTGCATATGGCTTAAGGATTTCAGCCGCACGCACATCTTCTTTTGCTGTAGAAACATCAATCAATGAACCGTTATACTCAGTCAATTTTCCTTTGTAGTCGAACGTCAAATCAAGATTTCCGAGGAAATCACCGTATTGGTAGGCTTGAGCGATGATTGTCGGTTCTGCTTTGCCTGGAACGACCGTCTCATCAACGACGACCGGTTTTTCAAGTTTCGTGTGCGAGTGACCGCCGACGATGACATCAATCCCGTCGACATTACGTGCAAGCAATTGATCGTTATCGATTGCTTCGTTGTCATCAAAACCGATGTGTGTCAACGCTACGATTTTATTGACGCCACGATCTTCAAGCTTTTTGACAGCAGCTTTAGCGCTAGCAATATAGTTTGCAAACGCAACCGTACCTGGGCTTGCGATATCTTTCGTCTCTTCTGTCGTCAGACCGAAGAAACCGATTTTTTGACCTTTGTATTCCTTGATGATGCCTTGATAGATCTTGCCGCGCTCCGGCCCTGCAGTGATTGTTTTCTTTTGTAGACCCTTGAACGACTTATTTTTGCTGAAATCGACGTTCGCCGTGATGAACGGGAATTTCGCCTTAGTGACGAAGTTCTTCAAGGCGATGTTATTGTCTGTATCCCCAAGATCGAACTCGTGGTTACCGAATGTCATCATGTCGTATTTCATGTAGTTCATCAGTTCAAGATCTGCTTGACCGAGGAACTTGTTGAAGTAGAGTGTTCCAGAGAAGACGTCACCTGCATCTAAGAGAAGCGATGGTTTACCTTCTGCACGGTAAGCTGCGCGAAGTTCTTTGATGACTGTCGCACGTTTTGGTGTCTTATCGAGGTTCGCGTGCGTATCGTTAGTGTGCATCAAACCGATCGAGAAGTCATCCGTGTTGACGTCGAGAACTGTGATTTTTGCTTTTAATGTAATTGTCTTTCCGAGGCGTGTATAACTTGCGACCGCGTATTTCACACCTGCTTCGCTCGTATCGACCTTCGACCAGCGGACTGGCTTGTCATAGATGCGACCTGTCGCATAAAGAACAGCTAGTGTTTTCGGCAATTCTGGTTTTTGATCGACATAGATTGTCTGATCCGCGACCTTCTCGACGAACTTCACTGCGTAGTTCTGAATGTAGATTTTGACTTCAATCGGATTTTTTTTCTTACCGTATGTGCCTTTGACCGTTTGATAACGGTTGAACACATGGCGATCGTAAGATTTCCATGTGATCTTCTCACCTTTATATGTAGCAGGGAGTTTGACCGGAGCACCTTTCGTGAAGACGAGTGACTTGAGTTTGACCGTTTTGACTTTGACATGTGTTGCAGCCGAAACTGTCGTTTGGGCAACCGGCACGATTGCCGATGTCGTCAGGGCGACAGCCACAGCTGCTGCGTAAAGCGGTTTTGATTTGTACATACGTAAAAATCCTCCTTCAAGAGTGGGGTATGAATGCAAGGTCGAGCTGCGATCGTTGACCTCTTCTTCTACTATAAAGGGTTTGGAAAGCTTCGTGGGATGAACCTTTTGTAAATAACGTAAATTCTTAGGTCCGACAACATGACAACCCACGGGAGTCGTTCGTTCGATGTAATTTAAATCCGAACGTTCGCTTTCTTGTTTGAATGATAGCGCTTTCATTATATCTTGTCTTGGATAAAAATGAAACGAAAGAATATGAACAATCGTTAAACATTTCCATTAAATGTCGATTTTTTAGTGGTCGAAAATTGCTAAATATTGTATGATGTCAGTATACAAGCAGTTCAGATGAAAAGGGGCAACGCTGGATGAATGATACGATTCGAGGAGGCGTTCTTGTCGGCATTATTTGTGTGATTACGGTCCTCCTCGTATGGGGGCTTGCTTCGCCACCGACGACGATCGAATTTCCACATTTTAATCACGCATGAAGGAAGCAAACTAGGAGATGACCGGTGGTTACCCGCCGGTTTTTTCGTGCCTGAAAAACTACAGTTTGGTGTCGGTTCGTCCAATACATTGACACGCTTTTTCCCGATGGCTAGAATTGATTAAGTGTATATAGGAAGTATTGCTTCTATCATGCACGAGTAAACGAAGAAGGAGGCGAGTCAGAATCGACCGGGCATGGTCCCGTTCACGCGGAGGGAGCGTTCGTTTGAGCAATCGCGGACGGCATCCGTCTTTTTTGAGTGGAATCAACGAATATGAAAATAAAATACATGTATCATGAATCGGAAGGAACTTACACTTATGCTGAAAGAAATGAGAAGTATCATCCGGGAACAGGTCGATAATTTCCCCCTGATTCGCCGGTTGGCGCGATATGAAATCAAATCAGCGCATGCAGAGCAGCGCCTTGGCCTTTTATGGGAGCTCCTCAATCCGGGTCTCCAAATCTTCATCTACTGGTTCGTCTTCGGAGTCGGTCTGCGCGGAAATAAAGACGTCGATGGAAACATTCCATTCATCGTCTGGCTCCTTTGCGGGATCGTCGTCTGGTTCTTCATCAACGATGCCTTGCTTCGTGGCTCGAATTCGATTAACAGCCGTCTCGCGATGGTAACGAAGATGCGTTTCCCGATGAGTGCGATTCCATCGTATGTCATCTTGTCACGGATGTATCAGCATTTTGCGATGCTTGCCATCGTCATCGTCGTCATCATTGCGAACGGTATTCCGATCACGTGGAAACTGCTTCAATTGCCGTACTATATGATTGCCACCTACATTTTCGTCTATGCCTTTTCGCTTTGTTTTTCAACGCTTGTCACACTCGTCAAGGACATCCAGCTCTTCTTACAATCAATGATGCGGATGCTCTTTTATATGACACCGATCCTGTGGAACATCGAGCGGTTCCCGGACGTCTTGCATGGTGTCCTACGCTTGAATCCGGTCTACTATCTCGTCGAGGGATACCGGGCGAGCTTGCTCGGCGGACATTGGGTCTGGCAAGAATGGCCAACGGGTCTGTACTTCTGGAGTGTCACGCTCCTCTTATTCTCAGCCGGAACGTTCTTGCACATCAAGTTCCGTAAATCATTCACTGAGCTCGTTTAAGGGAAGGAAATCGCCATGTCTATGATTAAACTCGACCATGTCACGAAACGCTTCGACATGGTCACGACTACGAAAGAAAAATTCAAGCTCTTGTTCAAAAATCAAAGCAAGAGCGTTAAAACATTTACAGCTTTACGCGATATCTCACTTGAGATCGGAAAAGGAGAAGTCGTCGGTCTCGTCGGGATCAACGGTTCGGGTAAATCGACGCTCTCGAATCTGATTTCAGGGATCATCTACGCGAACGAAGGAAACGTCGCGATCAACGGAGAAGTCGCGATCATCGCCGTGTCCCAAGGATTGAAGAACGTGCTGACAGGACGCGAGAACATTCGCTTGAAATGTCTCCTGCTTGGGATGGACGATGCGGAAATCGAACGTCGGATGCCTGGAATCATCGATTTCGCGGATATCGGTGACTTCATTGATCAGCCAATCAAGAAATACTCGAGTGGGATGAAGTCACGACTTGGCTTCGCAATCGCCGTCAATGTCGATGCCGACATCTTGATCGTCGATGAAGCATTATCGGTCGGTGACCAAACCTTCTATAATCGTTGTATCGATAAGATGAACGAATTCAAGGACGAAGGCAAGACCATCATCTTCGTCAGTCACTCGCTCTCGCAAATCAAGAGTTTCTGTGAGCGTGTCGTCTGGCTCGAATACGGTCAAGTTCGACTCGACGGGACGACGAAGGATGTCTTACCGGAATATAAGAAGTTCCTCGCAGAATATAAGAAATGGTCAAAAGAGGAACAACATCAGTACCGTCGCGATCGCTTGAAGGAACAAGCAGCGAATGCGCGGTCCGGAAAAGAAAACGTTGATGCTGACGTCAACGTAAAACATCCTGGCTGGATTTTATCGGGTCTCGGATTACTCGCGATTGCGACAGGTAGTTTGATGGTCATTGACGAGACACCGTCTTTGACGAATCTTAGTGACGCAATCATGAAGTTCTTCTAACGTTTTACCAGATGCCTCTGCGCATCTGGTTTTTTTTGTGCCTAAAGAGTAGGAATCCTGAAACGAAATGGAGAAAACTAGTAAATGAGAGAAGAAATATCGGAAGAGGATGCGAATTCATCAAAAAAAACGGAGTCGAGGACTCCGTTTTCATCAGGTTTGTGAGCGATCCATATACGTTTTGACGCGTGGCGCTTCATATGTGGCGAAGCGTTCTAAGAGACGATCCGGATCCGATTCGACGATCAGCATCGCTCGGTGTTCGGGAATCAAGAATCCTTGACGTTCCATCGTGTCGAACAGGGTAATTAAGGAGTCATAATACCCGTCAATGTTAAGTACACCACACGGTTTTTCATGCAGACCGAGTTGAGCCCATGTGAAGACTTCGAAAAACTCTTCCATCGTTCCGGGTCCGCCAGGAAGAATAATGAAGCCATCGGCAAGCTCTGACATCTTCGCTTTCCGCTCGTGCATTGAGTAGACGAGATGCAATTCAGTCAGTCCCGGGTGTGCTAACTCCTTCTCTTGTAGAAAGTGGGGGAGGACACCGATCGCTTGACCTTGAGCCGCAAGCGTAGCGTCCGCGATAGCTCCCATCGTTCCAACGCGGGAACCGCCGTATACGAGTCCGATGTCGCGTGCGGCGAGCGCTTGACCAAGCGTACCTGCTGCCTCGCGAAAGACAGGATGCGCGCCATCTTTAGAACCACAAAATACTGCAAGTCTATTCATGAACAGAACCTCCTTTGTTATTGTCACCATAGCACATTCGGTGAGCGGACGGCAGAGGAGACCAGGAAGGAGATCGGTATGCGACCACGTACGATCGTTTGGCTCGTCCTAATTATCGCAGCAATCAATTTGGGACTTGGGATATGGATGCCGGATACATCGACTCGGACAACAATTAGTTCGATACTACTAGGTGTGATTCTCATACTCGGTATATTTTATGTCATCGCGTTACGACGATCATCAAAATAAAGAGAGCTGGTTCGACTCGTGTGAGTTGGACTAGCTCTCTTTTTGTCTGTTACGAAATTTCATCATGATGGAATATTCAAAAAAATCTATTTTCATACACAAGTTCGACATATTGATGGATGATTTGTAAAAAAAATGCAGTATTCGGGACATATGACCCGATCCAAAAGTAATAGAAAATGAAAAAAATGTGTAAAATACCATAATTATTCGTATTCGAATATTCAGAGGGGGTCTAAGGTTATATGATGTTGTTACGAAGCCATACGAAAAATAATAGGAGGTTATTTAAATGAACTTGAAAAAGAAATTAGGTTTAGCGATTGCAGCTTTATCATTGTCTGTTACTGTTGGTGCTGGCGTTGCTAGTCAGCTTGAAACTAATGTAGCGATCAAAGGATTGCCACTCGAGTACTCAGAAAGAACAGACCTAGCGATCAAAGGATTGCCACTCGAGTACTCAGAAAGAACAGACTTAGCGATCAAAGGATTACCACTTGAGTATTCAGAAAGAACAGACTTAGCGATCAAAGGATTACCACTTGAGTATGCTCCAGCTTTCGATGTAGCGATCAAAGGATTGCCTTTAGAGTATTCACAAAAAACAGATGTGGCTATTGATGGAATTCCACTTGAGTACGCAGTAAAACGAGCTTAATTGAGATTCGTACATTGATACAGCTATTTGGCTAGATATTCTTCTTTCATCGTTTTAATAATTTTTTGATACTCTTTCATTCCTAATAATTCAAACAAAAAATATGATTTATCAAAAGTTCTAATAATTTCTTGTGATGGAGCACCTAATTTATCTAAACAAGCAGCTCTTTGAGAGTACAATTGTCCGAGTAACGACATATCTTTAAATTTTAAGCTTGTTTCAATTGCTTCATCAATTATAGTAAGTGCTCGATTATGTTTTTGAAATTCTAAAAGAATCTTTGAAAAATTATACGAAATTCTAATTCGATCGACGATTAAATCATCATTGTCAAAGTTGAGATTTAATATTTCTTCATAAACATTGATACTGTATTGAAAACTTCTATTTTCAGAATACAGATTCGCAATCGCAGATTTAATTCGAATTAGCATATTTGGTGAATAATATGAAGTGGAGTATTCATTAGATAGATTTTGGAGCTCTACTATACATGTACGGTAATCGATTTTTCCTAGTCGATACGAGCAAATGAAGAAATAATATTTATATAATAATGAATGTTCAAATGAAGTATTAGCGTTAGATAGTGCGACTTTACTTTGTTTATAAATGCCTTCAAAGTCCTGATTTCTAAATTTATAAAGTAATTCTTCGTCAATCGTTCGTAAATTCGTTTGTTGATTTGTAGGGTCTAAGAACGCTGACAATGGAACTTGTAATCGCTTTGATAAAGCGTATAATAATTCGACTGTCGGTGAATGGGTACCACTCTCGATCTTGCTGATCTCTGCTTGACTGCAAATTCCGTTTGCTAAATCTTTTTGTGTCAGATTATGTTTCTTTCGCAGTCGGCGTAATGCTAAGCCGATTTGCGGTGACATGAATTGATCCATCGGCTCCTCGTCCTTTCGTGAAGATTGAACTGGTACAGGGTACCAATTTCTATTATAGAAGCGAATGGAATGGGATACCACTGATTTACTTGATTTCGTATCAATGTTTCAACGACCATCTCACTTGATTCAGAAAGGGGTACAACCATGACACTCATCTTAAAAGAAACGCGGCGTAACATGACTTCATGCGCTTGGTGTCTTAATCCTGCTACCGTCTCCGTCGCCCCCCTCGCTCATCGGGAAATGGACCGGACTAATACGAAACCAAAAGCAAATGTTAAATCGGCTTAATACACACAAAAAGGACTTCATTCGGATCGTAGAGAATGAAGCCCTTTTTTCAATCACTTGACGAGAAAGGAGAGAGGACATGATCGGATTATCACTTTTATCGGAACAAGACGGCTGGTTACAACGTTCCTTGCCATCTACCGCGATGCAGACTTTTTGTGAGAGACATCGTATTTCAATCGATGCCTTTGATTATGATACGCATACGTTTCATGATTTACTCGATTACATGGATTTTCAGGAATATGAGCACTACGTCTTCGTCCTCCAAGGAGAAGGGGAGCGTACGTTGCGTCTCGTTGCCTATTTGCAACACGAGATGCTACACGTCCAGTTTCATTTGATCCGGCAGAACGGGGAGGTTCTGTTCGGTCAACCGGATTTCCTGAACGGTGTCTTCTTACCGCAGGAAGAGATACCGGTTTCGGCATCCGTTCCGGCTGTTCATCATGCTCTCCTTTCGTTGATGACGGGTGTCTATCCCGCATCCGTGCCGCACCATCCACAACCGCTGCGTCATGTCTATATCGAGGACAGCTCATTGTTGGACCGGATTCCAGTAGACAGTTTTCAATTGATGACGATCAATAGTGTCATCTATTTTGACCATCCGATGCGGCACGATCTGCCGATCATCGAACTGATGAGCAGGACCCCGATTTTGTTGACGTTCTCAGATCGTTTATCTCCGTCACTTGCGTCACAGCTGACGGTGTTATCTCGCGACGCACTTGCCGAGCGGTTACAAGACTGGCAGCAAACGGGGTGCATTCAAAACGATCAATCGATGGGGATTCTCGATTATGCGACAGTAAGCGGATTACGCGTCTCACACCGCCTGTTCTTTTTTGCGGATGGGATTTACGCTGATCGACAAAAAACGATTCAGTTGAGTGCGGATATTTCAAGCGATATTGAATGTCTTCGAGAACAGCAACCGCAACCAGAGGCGCTCGCGTCGCAAACGGAACTGGAGTTGTTTCCGTTGTTGTATCAACTGGCAGGGTCGTTTCAAGGGACGAGCCGTTTCATCACCCCTTACTCGGATCTTGAATTACCCCGGACGTCTGGACGGATTGGACCGTTAACATTGATCGGCATTCAAAATGAGGAAGGGTGTTTTGCGTTCGATCGAACGACGTTACGCCTGTTCGAGACGAACGAAGCATTCCTCTGGATTTTAGAAGCGGATCAAAAGGAACAATTCGACGTGTTGCCAGAGCGACTCGGCGCAGACTATGCGGAAGCGATTCAGCATTACAAGGAGTTGATGTATCATGGGTGAGGTCTTATTTGGTCCGTTTTTGCGTAAAGGTAGCTACTCCCGCGTCCAAGTGCTCGATCATGTCCAGGGAGATGATCGATTTGGTCGATTGTACCAAGAAGCACAACAGTTAAATGAAGTCGATGAGTTGATGCTCTATCGACGTTATATACAAAAAGGAGAGCGGATCCTGTTTCATGGAACGTTTGATCCATCCCTGTTTAATCTTTTATCGGACGAGGGGTATGACCTTTATCTGATCGAACCGGAAGCTTCGCGGACGAAGCAAATCGCGGAGGCGTATCAGCATAAGGTTTATGGATGGAGTCATGACGTGACGGACGTCGTCGGACCTGAGTATTTCGATCGAATCATCTTACCGGGAACGACGATTTTACGTTATACGCGCGGGGAATTACTGTTGTTCTTCCGAAACATCCGTCAGTTGCTACGACAGGGTGGACGCTTGCTCGTGTCCTTGCATCACATCGACCACCTAAAATCAATTGTCCATCCGATTGCGACACGACGCTTTCAAAAGACATTACTTTTCTATGGCTATCATATCGATGGGGAACGTCTCTTGTTCAACGCTTATCTCAAATCCGGACAAGAGGAAAAAGTCAGTTATGCGGTCGAATATCTATACGAACCAAAAACGCTGTTTGAATTTGCAACATTATCGCGTTATCATGGACAATTTCTATATGAAGGAAAGACAATGATGGTATTAGAGTTTGAAAAACAATAAATGCAAAATATAATGTAATAATAAAATAAAAAATATATGTAATATATTGGTTTGAATAGGTCTAAAGACCGGGTAATGAGATACAATAGTTTCCTTTGCATGATTCAAAGTACATCATAAGAAAGAGGAGCCGGATGTATCATGGAAAATCAGAGCGGAAGTACCTTTCAACAAAGTTGTCTATCGTTCATTGAGACCTTATTTCCAGACGAACCTTTTCATTTCTTAGAAGAATCGAAAGCGATGGACGCCTTTGGTTATCCCGGTCGTCAATTGTTTTTCGCTTCATCTGCCCGTACTTTGAAATTCACTGTACTCGAGCAGGCGCATAAGCATTACACACGTGTATTCGTATCCGAGAAAACAAGCGAAAATACATTTTTTCGTCAGTTATTAGAAGCAACATATGACGACAATCAATTATACATCGATCATATCGTCCAAACAGAATAAAAAAAAGAGATCAAAATCAACTGATTTTGATCTCTTTTTTTACGCTTCGATAGAAGAAAGACCCCGCTTTAATGCTTGATCAATGGACGTTGCCATCTCATCCCGGACAGGTGATGAGAGGAGTCGACCATCAAAATAGATTTCCTTCGATAGGCTGAGATGAACCAGTAAATCTTCAAGAATGAGCTTTAGATCAAGCGGTTGCGATGGTTCAAGCGCTTGTTGCATGAATTCACTCAATGAAGGATGCTGTACATACTTCGGATCGATGAGATCAATGATCGTCGTGTCTAAAGCAAGAGCCAATCGTTCCAAAACTTGAGCAGAGGGAATGCGCTGACCACGTTCGTAAGCGGAAATGTCCGTTGCTGATTCACCACACCGTTCACCTAAAAATTTTTGAGTATACTTGTGTTGTTTGCGCAATTGCATGATTTTTTTACCTAGTGCACGATTCATGGCACTCCACTCCTATTCTTCAGCTCATTCTTTATAGTACTAATTAACCACTTTCATTATAAAAGAAACCTGATAAATGTAAAATATAGTTTTTCAAGGAAACTAAAAAATGAAATGGGTTAAAATAGAAATTGATTTTTGGAGAAAATCGCCTATCGTTTCTGTCCATGCTATTCTAAAGTGATATCAAATAAGGGAGTGTCTTCATGAAAAAAATCACCTGGTCCGGCTATGTCGTCTTTACCGTCCTATTGATTCTCTTCATCTCAAGTTCGATGCCCTATCAGGCACAATCGATCAAACCTGATCTATCTCGCTATATCCCATTAGGATTCGTCGATCATCTACGATTCATCTCCTTCTCGTATCATGGAGAAGTCAGTGTAGCGGCGCTCGGACGCAGTGGATTCATTGAATTTTTCATTCGTAAAGCAGCCCATGTCTCGACGTTTCTCGTATTAGGTATCGGCTTGATTGATTTGACGCGTCGTCGTTTGACACCGGGTCTTGCCGTCTTGTTCGCTTACTCATTAGCAATCACCATCGCTGTGTTTGATGAGTTTCATCAAATTTTAACGGGTGACCGGACTGGTCTTGTCCAAGATGTACTACTCGATGGAACCGGAGCATTGATCGGAATCGGATGTTATCTGCTCGTTCGTAGGAAAAAAGTACAGCGCCAAGCAGGAAGTCTTTCTTTCTGGCACGAAAAGAAAAGGCATCACTTTTAACGAAGGAGATTGCCACTATGAAGACTTCTCATTTGTTGATGACAAGCGTCGGTCGCCGGACGAAACTGGTCGAGTACTTCGTTCGTGAGATGTCGGACGGTCACGTCAGTACTGCGGATTGTAATCCACTCGCACCGGGTCTTTATATGACGGAACGTCATCATCTTGTCCCGCGCATCGACGCACCGGGGTATATCGATCACCTACTAGAGTTGTGTCAGCGGGAAGGCGTAACGGCGCTGTTGTCATTGATCGATCCCGAACTGGAGTTGCTCGCAGCGGCAACGGAACGATTTGAAGCGATCGGTGTCACGGTCCTTGTCTCACCGATGGATGCGTGCCAGTTATGCTTTGATAAATACGCTATGTATACGTATTGTGTTACGGAAGGGATTGCCCATGCACGGACATACACGATGCTCGACGCATTCAAAAATGCGCTTGCGCAAGGGGAAGTCGCATTTCCAGTCTTCGTAAAACCACGTAACGGCAGTGCTAGTCTCCATGTCCAGGTTGTCTCCTCCCTTCAGGTCGTCGAAGGATTGTTCGCTGTCCATCCGAATTTATTGATTCAGGAATACTTAAGAGGACAAGAGCTTGGCGTTGATGTGTATGTCGATTGGCTGACGCATGAAGTGACGGATATCTTCATTAAGGAGAAACTCGTCATGCGCGCAGGAGAAACGGATAAGAGTCGCTCCGTCAAACGCGACGACGTCTTTGAATTGATTGAGCAGATCTTAGCGGGAACTCGTCTCGTCGGGCCACTAGATTTTGATCTGTTTGATGTGGACGGCACGCTCTATTTATCAGAAATCAATCCACGATTTGGTGGGGGGTATCTTCATGCCTATGAGTGTGGTGTCAATTTTCCGAAAGCGATCCGAAACAATCTCCACGGGCAACGCAATCCTCGACGAATCGGGGCGTATACGGAAGACATCTATTTGTTGAAGCACGATACGGTGACACTATTGCCAGCATCTCTACTTGAGCAGATCGAAAAATCATGATACGCACGAAAAGGGAGTGATCCGGTAACGTACCGGGTCACTCCTTTTTAGATGGAAGAGAAGGATTAGGAAAGAGAAACGCGTGCACGCTTGAGGCATTGCACGGCGGAGGTCCAGTTGCCGAAGAGGGCGTTGATCGTCGAGGTGCTCGGAACCGAGCGACCTTCTGCCCATTTCCGATAATGGATGATGCTGAGAGAAGGTAATTCTTCTTGTGCCTGTCGCAGTGCTTCAAGGACGTCTTCTTCGACCCATTTCCGGCGAGGTGGAGCGATGTCAAGGCAAGCGAGAGCATCTGCCCACGAACCATATTTACGGGCAATCGTCGCGACTGTCGGATGTCCATTTTCCTGTGCCCAAATCGCATACGTCTGTGTTGTCAGACGCGGAAGGACATCGGAAGCTTCAAGTAAAGCAGTGATGATCCGTTCTTCCGTCATCGAGATGGAGCGTGTCATTTCGATCTGTGCTTCTTCAAGCGCACGTGACCAAGAACCGAAACGTAAGTTGATCAGCGTCAAGGATGGACCGTGTTTGGCCTTTGCCCACTCCCGGTAGCTATTACTATGGAAAGGATGTAAACGTGTCGATGCTTCCTTGAGGAAAGCAAGAATCTCTTCGTCTGAAAAATATGGACGGATCGATGAGAGACCAGCGGCTTGGAGTGCTTCACGCCAAGAGCCGAATACATTAATGATCGTCGTGATCGATGGAATGTCTTTTCCGACCGACCAGCGCGCATATGTCTTTGCGTCGAGAGAGGGATATTCGATACTAGCTTCGATCAGGCTGTCGATGACTTGTTGTTCTGTCCATTTCTTCATGATGTCATACCCCTTTCGTGTAGGTGCGTCTAGGTGTGGGTACTGTCGTGATACTGTCGTGAGGTGGAAGTCGACGAAGCGACGCATAAGCGAGAAGGCTGAGCCAAATGAAATAAAATCCACTCGGTCTGACGAGAACACTTTCCGTGAATTGGAGTAACCCGAGCCAGCTGGCTAGCAAGAGCGCGAGGAAAGCGAGATCCGTCGTCTGAATGCGAAGCAGTCGATAAAACAGATACAGAAAGACTGCACCATACAGCAGACAGCCGATGAGACCGAATTCGTAGAGAAACGTGATCGGTGTGCTGTGAAATGTATAAAGAATCCGTTCACCGAGTTGTTCCTGCAGTCCGCGCGGGGCACTTCCAATACCGTGACCGAACCAGAGTGCGTCAGCAGAAGCGTGCCATCCTGCTTGCCAAAGCGTAAATCGTCCGTTAAGACTGAGCAAACGGGGAAGCAGACCTTGAAATGCGAAGACGGCACATAAGATCAGGCTTCCTGTCACATAACAGGCAGCGACCTGCATCCGGCGTCTCGTTCCCGGAACCATTCGAATACTCGTCAAGAGTGCCAAGAGGACGAAGGAGTAGATTCCTGTCTGCGAACCGCTCCTTAGCAAGGCAATGACGATCAGCAGTAAGAAAACAGCGTGCAGAAGACTTTGCCCACGTGGAAACTGTCGCAGTAGATAGAACCAAGCAAGCAGTCCTCCCGGAACGAGCCACGCTGCGAACGTATTCGGATTGTTCATCAGTCCAGCGAGGCGAAGGAATGAACCCTGCTCTCCGACATACAGCTGAGGAAACGACAAAGGACCGATCCGAAGCCATTGTAGGTTTTCGACCGGAACATACGTTGTGCCAAACGAGACGATAAGTGCGTAGGAAGCGAGAAAGACAGCTTGTCCGTAAAGGAAGTAATACAGAAGACGATGCCATTGGTCGATCGATGTACGGGAGAGCAAAGAGACGATGCCGACGAAAAGCCAAGTCGAAATGAGGTAAAGCGAAGCAAGGACACGATCCGTATTCGCGTTAAAAAAGAAAAATACGATATGAAATGTCAGGTAAATCAGAAAAATAAATCCGATTTGATGTCCAGTTGTGCGATTGACGCGATAGAACGGTCGTAAGATGAACCAACAGACGCTGAACAGAACGATGTAGGCAGGAAGCAACCAAAGTGACCACTGTTTCGGTAACACTTCGTCCGTAAAGGATAGAGGACGAATCCAAGAATCGAGCATGATCCAAATGACTAGGATGGATAAGGCAAACGATGTGGGTATATTGGCTGATTTTAACATGATTTCTAAAGACTATCCACCCTTCATATAGGACTTATTACCGATTCAAATACTTTTTAATCGTCAAATTTGTATTTACCCTCATCTTTTAAAAAATCATGCAGACCAATGAAAAAATATTAAAAAAAACGCAATCATTTTTTCGTGAATCGCGTTTTTTTTGTGACATGAATTCCTGCTGTGAACTTGCGTCACGCAAGCGAGATAGCTACCGAAAAAAATATAATCATTTTCACCAAGCTCTAATTGTTTTGGAATTCGATTGGAAATAAGGTGTAGACATAACCAATGTCCATCCATTCGGTCAAGCTAGAAAGAGGTGAACAACAGTGAGCTCGATGCATCAAAGAAAAACCTTCGGAGATCATCTGACGACACTCCGACGCGGCTGGTGGCTACTGGCACTCTTCATGATTCTCTTCGCAGGTGCCGGATATGCACTCAGCACGTATGTCATTCCGAAGACATATGAAGCGACGGCCTACATTCTCGTCGTTCCTCAAGCAAACGCAGAGGCGACATCGACGCCGACACTCGTCAGTACCTATCAAGATATCTTGCGAAGCCCAGAGGTCGTCGATCAGGTCGCCCAAAAGATGAACGTCACCGACAAGCGATTATTCGATTTGACGGATCGTCTGACGGTCTCGAGCAATCTCGATTCGCAAGTCATCGCCTTATCCATCACGGATCGTTCAGCGGAGCAGGCAGCCATTCAGGCAAATACGATGACGGAAGTCTTCCAGGATTATCTCCCGCAACTGATTAACACGAGTAAGACGGAAGTCTTCTCCAGTGCACGAATTCCAACGAAGCCCGTATCCCCGAACATTTTGATGAATACGGGAATCGGTGGTGTCCTTGGTTTAATGCTCGGACTCCTGATCGTCTATTCGCGCTCGTTAAGCAAAAAAGAAGTGACACGTGAAGCGACCGACAGTTATCCGAAAGTCATTCCCCGGACGCACTCATGAGAGAGGAGAGGAGACACCATCATGCAGCATTCCCCGCTTACCCCGTATCGTCGGCAGTTGAAGATTGGACTCCTTCGCCTGATCGACGCCGGAGTCATCGCACTCGCAACCGTAGTAACGTTCTACTTCTTTAATCCGCTCCATCTCACCGTCAATTTCGAGTTACAGGATGCGCTCGAAATCGCCCTCATCCAGTGGATTGCCCTCACCTTCGTCGCTCATTGGATGCGTTTCTATCAAATCATCTGGCGCTACGCGAGTTTACGTGATCTCGCCGTTCTCCTCGTCGTCGTCCTTGCCAGCAGTTTCGTTTTACTTGGTCTTGAATATGCGTTGTTCGACTTTGCGGTCGAACGGGCGATCTTCTTGCAGACAGGACTTGTCTTGAACGGTATCTTATTCGTCCGGTTGTTGATTCGTGGCCGTAGTCTCAGACTCGTTCCGGAGCATAAGACGCTCGGCAAACGGACGCTAATCATCGGTGCCGGAGCTTCCGGGCAGATGATCACGAAAGAACTGAAACAAAAGAAATCGCATATCTTAAACGTCGTCGGATTACTCGATGACTCGCTTGAACTACGCGGGATGCGAATTCACGGTGTTCCTGTCATCGGAGCGATCGAGCAACTTGAATGCATCATCGAGGAACAAAAGATTGAAGCGGTCGTCCTCGCAATCCCGTCCTTACCGTATCCGCGACGAATCGAACTGTTGAATCGAATTAAACAGACGCAAGTCGAGGCGCATACGTTACCGATGCTCGTCGAACTCGCTTCCGGTAAGGTCTCGATTCAACAAATCCGTGAAGTCTCAATCGCTGATTTACTCGGACGGGAACCAGTCGAGCTTGATATCACGGAAATCGAACGAAGTGTGCATGGAGCGACGGTCCTCGTCACCGGTGCCGGTGGATCAATCGGTTCCGAGATTTGCCGGCAACTGATTCGTTTTCGTCCTGAACGACTTGTTCTTCTTGGACACGGTGAAAACAGTATCTACCTGATTCGCCGGGAACTCGAGTGTCTCAGCCAGGACATCCAGTTCGAATCTGTCATCGCCGATGTACAGGACAGTGACCGGATGCTTGAAGTCATGCGACGCTTCGAACCGGACCTCGTCTATCATGCGGCAGCCCATAAGCACGTCCCACTGATGGAGGATAATCCGAGCGAAGCCGTCAAGAATAATATCTACGGAACACGTAACGTCGCCCGAGCAGCAGAAGCGGCTGGAGTCAAACGCTTCGTCATGATCTCGACCGATAAGGCAGTCAACCCGACGAGCGTGATGGGCGCGACGAAACGAATCGCTGAAATGGTCATCCAACAGATGGCAAGAAATAGCGAAACGACGTTCGCCGTCGTCCGGTTCGGCAACGTCCTCGGAAGCCGCGGTTCCGTCATCCCACTCTTCAAGGAACAAATCGCGAAAGGTGGACCGATCACGATCACCGATCCCCGGATGACACGTTACTTCATGACGATTCCGGAAGCGAGTCGTCTCGTCATTCAAGCGAGTGTTCTCGCAAAAGGTGGCGAAGTGTTCGTCCTCGATATGGGTGAACCGGTCCACATCACGACACTTGCGAAAAACTTGATTCACTTGAGTGGATTTACGGAAGAACAGATCCCGATCGTCTACAGCGGGATTCGAAAAGGGGAGAAACTCTACGAGGAACTGCTCGCTCGTGATGAGGTGCATGACGAACTCGTCTTCGATAAGATCCTCGTCGGAAAGACACGCCCCTTCGGCTCCGTCGATCCGTACTTGCGTGAGATCGCCCAAACGCTCGATCGGGATGATACACTTCGCCAGTATTTATTAGAAGCGACGAACGAGACCGATGCCGATCCAGTCGCACCAACGATGCGGATCGCTCGTAAATAGAGAGGGGGAGAACGATGAAAACGGTCCGGCTGTCTCGCTTCAATCTCATCTTCATTGCGGATACAGCATATTCGTTGCATCAATGGATGATTTTGACGCTCCTGATCAAATGGAGTACGCCGCTCAATATCGGCTACTTCAATTACGCCCTTGCCATCACCGCACCAATCGTCATGTTCTGTTGGCTGAATGCCAGTACGATCCTGACGGCAGAACGGGCTGGACTGACGAACTTCTGGCTCTTCATCAAGACCCGTTTTTCGCTCCTCTCGGCAGGTGTGTTCGTCCTCCTTGGTGTCTATTATTTCTTCGGTGAAGCGAACATCTTACTACTGACGTTACTCGTCTATCTCAATAAATACATGGAGTCGTTCGCTGATCTCGGATACGGCTTCTTACAGGGACACACTGCCTTCAAGGAAGTCGCCATCTCGAAGATTTTTCGCAGTCTCCTGAATGTCTCAGGCGCAGCACTCGTCCTCTTTACGACCCATTCGATCCAGGGATTCGTCATCGCCTTGATCACTGGTAACTTGATCATGTTACTCGTCTACGATCTCCCGACGATTCGCCGGGTCGGTCGTGGTTTTGACAATCAAGCGCTCGACTTACGATATCGATCCGGTAAGGAGTTGTTCCTTAAAGCGATGCCACTCGGGTTCGTCGCTCTACTGATCGCCTTGAACGCGAACATCCCACGGTTATTCGTTGGACATGCGATCGGAACCGAAGAGCTCGGATATTATGCAAGTATTGCCTATCTACTCGTACTCGGTAGTCTGTTCATCCACTCCTTGATTGCTGTCTTATTGCCGAACTTCTCGTCAGAGACTGGAGAACGCCAAAGTTTACCGGAACTGCGCAAGCTGACACGGTCGATGTTACTGATGACGAACGTCGTCGGGATCCTCCTGATTCTTGGAGCAATCTTCTTCGGAAAGTGGGGTTTGACGATTTTCTACAATGCGTCGTTCGTCAAATATCATCTGATTTTCGTCTTGATGATGGTCGCGTCGTTGTTCTTCTATAATTCGACCGTCATTCAGGCACTACTGACCGGCTTCCAGCAGTTTCGAATCCAGACACTCTCGATCTTCGGCAGTGTCGTCGTCAATCTCGTCGCTTGTAGCCTCTTGATTCCGTTGTACGGACTATACGGGGCGACGATTGCATACACACTTTGCGCAGTCACTCAGATCGTCTTACTGTTACCCGCACTCTATCGCTCCTTGTATCCACGAAATGTCGTCCTCGTCGTCGAACAAAGCAGTTAAGGAGGGAAGAAGATGCGACCAATTCTCTTACTCATCGTCATTGAAGCGCTCGTTTGTCAATTCGCCCGGTCGCTCTTCCCGGACACGTACGTGACCGCTTTGCTGCTCATCAACTCGGTGTTGTTTCTCTATTACCTACTCCGCCAAGCCGAGACGCCGCCGCTCTATCTCATCTTCATCACCGCTTTCTTCGTCCGATTGGTTTTGATGTTCATCGATCTCGAACTGTTCCGCTTACCGCCGCACAGTGGGGACGATACGGAAGCCTTTCATCTCGAGGGTGTCCAAATCTTCACCGACCCGTCGACCTTTAACGATGTCGTCCGCGGCACCTACTCCAAGTTTCTCGGAATCTTCTATCTGATGTTCGGACCGGAACGGATCCTAGCTCAGTTCTTCAACGTCATCCTTGGCGTCGTCGCCGTCGTCATTCTAGCAAAGACATTGCAGCGGTTGCGCTTACCGGAACGATACGTCTTCGGTGCCACACTCATCTTCGCGTTCTTCCCGCAAGGATTGTTGCTCTCACCGATTCTCTTACGGGATCAGATCGTCGCCCTTGGAATCGTCTACACGCTTTATTACATGGTCCGCTGGACGGAAGAGAAGTCCGGCAGGTACATGATTCTCGCGTATCTCGGCTACTTCGTCAGTACGATGTTCCACTCCGGTCTTGCCGTCGGAATCGTCGTCTTACTCGTCTACTTCTCGTTTTATAGCCATGAGACACGACGCATGGACTTTGAACCGACGAAGGTACAGCGACTGATCTTCCAAGTACTCGTCGTCGGCTTCATCGTCTACAGCTTCCAGGACGTCTTGTTCGCGAAGTTCACCCACGTCTCGGAAAACGGACAGCTGTTCAGCGGGATGAGTTACGATCGTGGCGGCTCCGCTTACTTGAACGGATTGACGGTGACAGGTCCAGGCGACATGATTCTCTACTCACCGATCCGGATGATCTACTTCCTGTTCTCACCATTCCCGTGGCAGTGGTCGAGTGTCATGAACATCCTGATTTTCTTCCTCGACGCCGTCTTCTATTTCATCGGTTGTTTTGCCATCATTCGGTCGTTCAAACTGATTCGTCAGCATCCGTTCGGCAGCGTCCTCTTCTTCTTTTTCCTTCTTTTTGCACTCAACGCGTTGATCTTCGGTCTTGGAACCGGCAACGTCGGAACGGCCATTCGACACCGGTATAAGTTGTTCCCGATGTTACTCATCGTCTATACATCCGTTCACTACATGCGCCTGCAAGCGCGCCACTACTTCGAGGAGGTCGAACACCGTGCCGAATAAAACGATCTTAATCACTGGTATCGCTGGCTTCATTGGATTTCATGCCGCACGTCGTTTCATCCGGGAGGGTTACCGGGTCATCGGACTCGATGAAGTGAACGACTATTACGACCCGACGTTAAAGGAAGCCCGGCTCGCTGAACTCGGCACGAACTACACGTTTTACCGGGTCTCACTCGAAGAGACGGGAGCCGTCGCGCGAATCTTTGAACAGGAATCAATTGATCTCGTTCTCCACTTGGCAGCACAGGCAGGCGTACGCTACAGCATCGACCGACCAGACGTCTACATGACATCAAACATCGTCGGTTTTCTCTCGATTCTAGAAGCGTGTCGCCATCATCCCGTCGAGCAGTTGATCTACGCTTCATCGAGTTCCGTCTATGGATCGAATACGAAGATGCCGTTTGCGACGACGGATGCCGTCGATCATCCGCTAAGTCTTTATGCCGCTTCAAAGAAAGCGAACGAACTGATGGCGCATACGTATAGCAGCCTTTACGGCATCAAGACGACAGGGCTTCGCTTCTTCAGCGTCTACGGTCCATGGGGGCGCCCGGATATGGCACTGTTCAAATTCACGGAGGCAATTGCGAAGGGCGAACCAATCGATCTCTACAACTACGGCGAGATGGGACGGGACTTCACCTACGTCGACGATATCATCGAAAGCATCTATCGTCTGTTCCAGACTGAACCGGAAGTCGACGCGACGTTTGACGCGTCAAATCCCTTACCGGATCGTAGTAACGTCCCGTATCGCGTCTACAACATCGGTAGTCATAGCCCGATTCGCTTAAGTGAATTCGTCGCCTTGATTGAACGACGGCTCGGTAAGACGGCGATCAAGAACGGGATGCCGTTACAGCCGGGTGACGTCCCGGAAAGTTTCGCCGATGTCTCCTCACTATTTGAGACAATCGGCTACCGACCACAGACGACGGTCGAAGCTGGTGTCAATGCATTCATCGACTGGTACGAGAGCCATTACTTGATGAAGGAGGAAATCCAAGATGGCGCTTAAAGAGAATATCTACTATCGCTCTCCAATTTTCATCCAAAATTGGCTGACCTCGTTATACGGTCGGAAGTTGATGCAAGAACGCTACGGTCACTTCTATGAGCAAAAGATGAAGGAGCTCCGGATGAAGGACCGGACGCGGGATTACCAAGCGGAACAACTCGAACGTCTGAATGCCTTTCTCGCGTTTGTTGTGGCGCATACACCGTATTACAGACAACTCTTTCACGAACATGACATGCAGTTACCGTTTACGTCACTCGAGCAGCTGAAGACGATTCCGATCCTTGAAAAAGAGACGCTTCGCCAAAACAATGATGCGTTCATGTCCCGTGTCGATGCGCCGGTCCGCGGACGGACAGGAGGAACGAGCGGAAAGTCGCTCCAAGTCGCGTTCATGCGCGAGGATGTCCAGGAACGGATGGCCCATCTTGATTACTTCAAGGAACTCCACGGTTTCAAGGCCGGAATGCGCCGGGCAAGCTTCACCGGTCGGACGCTGACAGCCGTCGATCAAACGAAACCGATCTTCTGGCGGATGAACCGGCCACTCAATCAGTTGCTCGTCTCGATCTTTCACATGAAGGAAGAGAACTTCCCAGCTTATATCGAGGAGCTGAATCGTTTTCAACCACGCGCACTCGACGGAACACCGACGGCGATGGTCGAAATCGCCCGTTATATGCTGAAACACCACATTAAACTGGATATCCCGCTGATTGCCATCTTCCCGACATCAGAAACGGTGACGGAGGAGATGCGCTCCATCCTTGAGGAAGCGTTCGGCGTCCCGGTCTTTGATCAATACGGTTCCTCGGAAGGGGCACCAATCATCTCAGAGTGTCGCCATCATAAACTGCATCTGCACCACGAAACTGGCATCATCGAACCGTATGGAGAGGACGGAGAAGTCGTCGTCACCTGTTTTACGACACGCGGCACACCGCTGATTCGTTACCGGATCGGTGACCGGATGACACTTAGTGACGAGACATGCAATTGCGGTTTGAATGGTCCTGTCATCGCCTCGATCGATGGTCGGGGAACGAGCTACATCGTCAGTGAGAAGCGCGGCAAAGTCTTCGAAGGAGACATCACGACGATTGCCCGGGAACTGCCGAACTCAGTCTTACGGCTCCAAGTCGAGCAGCATGCGCTCAATCACGTGACACTCCGCTATATTCCGGATGCGAAACGTTTCCAACCGAAGCACGAACAGATTCTCTTGAACGAGATGCGCAAGTTACTCGGCTCCGAGATGAAAATCGTCCTCGAACCCGTCGAACACGTCAAACAAGAACCGAACGGAAAAACATTGATCGTCAAACAGTCGATGAAATAGGAGGAACCCAACATGAACAAGGCAGTCAAACACATCGTAGATACGACAGCAGCCCATACGGGTGCACTTCCCATTGCCAACCGTTCGATTGCCGTCGTCGGACTCGGCTACGTCGGACTTCCCGTCGCCGTCGCCTTTGGCGAAAAAACAGACGTCGTCGGCTTTGACATCAAGGAACAACGCGTTCAAGAACTCCAAGAAGGGATTGACGCGACACTCGAACTGAGTCCCTTCACGTTGAAGAACGCGACCGTTGATTATGTCTCAGAGCCATCGGCACTGCAGGAGAGCGACTTCATCATCATCGCCGTTCCGACACCAATCAATGCACAGAACCAGCCGGACCTGACACCACTCTTACGGGCGTCGCACCTCGTGGGTCGCCAGCTCAATAAAGGCGACATCGTCGTCTACGAGTCGACCGTCTACCCTGGAGCTACGGAAGAAGATTGTATCCCGGTCCTTGAAGAAGCGTCCGGCTTATGCGCTGGTGTCGACTTCTTCGTCGGCTACTCACCGGAGCGGATCAACCCGGGTGACCATGAGCATACGTTCAAGACGATTAAAAAAATCGTCTCCGCCCAAGATGAACAGACACTGGATATCGTCGCGGAAGTTTATGAAGCCGTCGTCGAAGCCGGTGTCCACCGTGCCTCATCGATCAAGGTCGCGGAAGCAGCAAAAATCATCGAAAACACACAACGCGACCTCAACATCGCCTTGATGAACGAACTCGCAATCATCTTCGACCGAATGAACATCGATACGCTCGAAGTCCTCGAAGCAGCCGGTACGAAATGGAACTTCCTCCCGTTCCGTCCGGGTCTCGTCGGCGGTCACTGTATCGGTGTCGATCCGTTCTATCTGACGATGAAGGCGGAGTCACTTGGCTACCATCCGGAAGTCATCCTTGCCGGTCGCCGGATCAACGATACGATGGGGCGTTTCATCGCAACAGCGCTCGTTAAGAACTTGATCAAACAGAACATGCCGGTGCTCGGCGCCCGGGTCACCATTCTTGGATTATCGTTCAAAGAAAACGTCAGCGACATCCGCAACTCGAAAGTTGCGAACCTCGTTCATGAAATCGAAGAGTTCGGAATCGACGTCCAAGTGACGGACCGACTCGTCGAAAAGAGTGAGGCAAAACGTGAGTACGGGATCGACTTACTCGAGATGAGTGAACTCAAACCAGCCGACGTCGTCATCTTTGCCGTCTCACACGAAGAATACGTTGAAGGTGGTTGGAATTTGGCACAACACTTACTGAAGGTCGGTCGCGGCATCGTCGTCGACATCAAAGGCATGTTGCCACGAGCAGAACAACCGGAGGGGGTCCACGTATGGCGCCTCTAAAAATCCTTCAAGTCTGTGCTCTCGATACGACGGCAGAGACGATGTTGCAGCCGCTCTTACTCGCTTTGCAAAATGCGGGGCACGACGTCGGCATCGCCTGTGCCGACACGGGTGCCTCGGTGAAACTGGCAGCAAAGGGATTCCGGATGCATGACATTCCGATCGAGCGGCGAATCGACTGGACGAGTAACTGGCGGACGATCCGTGAAATCACACGAATCTTGAAAGAGGATGGTTACAACGCCGTCCATGTCCACACACCAGTCGCCGCTGCCCTTGGGCGGGTCGCCGCCAAACGTGCCGGGACGAAGCATATCGTCTATACGGCACACGGTTTTTACTTCCACGAGAAGATGGGGCGGATGACGTATCAGCTAACGTATTCAGTCGAAAAGTGGTTGGCACGTCTCGCGACCGATTATCTGCTCCTTCAAAGCGAGGAAGATTATCAACTCGCCCAGCGCAAACGCTTTAAAGCGAATACCCGGCTGATGCATCTCGGAAATGGCATCGACTTGACCCGCTTCTACCCACGACCACGTGAAGCCGGAGCGCCGTTTACGTTCTTATTCATCGGTCGGATCGTCGAAGAGAAAGGAATTCTCGAACTGCTCGATGCATTCGAGGATGTCGTCTATCGTCACCCGGAAGCCCGTCTCGTCATTGCCGGTGAGATGATGGCAAGCGAGCGCGATCAGAAGACGAAACACTTATTCTTACGGCGGATCCGCGAGATTCCAAACGTCGACTACCTTGGATTCGTCGAAGACGTACCGGGTTTGTTCCAACAAGTCGATGCCTTCGTCTTACCGTCACATCGCGAAGGCGTACCGCGATCAATCATCGAAGCGATGGCGAGCGCAAAACCAGTCATCGCGACAAACATCCGCGGCTGTCGTGAGGAAGTCGTCGAGGGGAAGACAGGCTATCTCATCGAAGTCCGCGATATCACGAAGCTTGCCAAACGGATGAACACACTCGTCGAACATCCTGACCGTGCCAACGAGATGGGACGGAACGGATTTGACCGTGCCATGAAACATTTCAACGAAGCCGACGTCATCAAACGACAACTTGATCTCTTTTCAGCCATGTAAAAGGAGGACGTCATCATGAAACGCACATTCGACTTCACGGTTAGTCTTATCGCTATCTTGATCCTGATTCCCGTCTACGCCCTCGTCGCCTTAGTCATCTATACGAAGCTCGGTCGTCCGATTTTCTTCAATCAAGTCCGCCCGGGTTACAAGGGGGAGTTGTTCAAAATCTACAAATTCCGCACGATGACGAACGAAACGGATGCTGAGGGAAAACTTCTCCCGGATGCAGACCGGATTCCCGCATCACTCGAGTGGATTCGTCGCTTAAGCCTTGATGAGATTCCGCAGTTCTTTAACATTCTTCGCGGACAGATGAGCTTCGTCGGGCCGCGTCCGTTACTCGTCAGTTATTTGAACCACTATACGAAGGAGCAGATGACACGGCATGATGTCCTTCCTGGTCTGACGGGCTGGGCGCAGATTCATGGACGAAACGCGACGACGTGGCAACAACGCCTCGAGCAAGATCAATGGTACGCAGCACACCAGACGTTCCGACTCGATCTCTATATCCTGTTCAAGACGTTCAAGATGGTCATCTCGTCAGAAGGGAACTCGACAGCTCATCAGACTGGGATGGGTGAGTTCAAGGGTCTCGACGGAGGTGTTCCCCATGATGTCGTTAAGCGATGAACGGTTGATCCGGGATCCGCGCGAATGGGATGCACTCGTCGCGACCTATCAGCTCGATTGTTATTACGAACATGCTTACTTCGAACTCGCGAAGGAACACGACGAGATTCCTGAGTTATTTTATTATCCGACGGAGTTTGGGACGTTGATCTA
The DNA here is from genome assembly GCF_031844245.1 of Exiguobacterium sp. BRG2. Lineage (NCBI taxonomy): Bacteria > Bacillati > Bacillota > Bacilli > Caryophanales > Exiguobacterium > Exiguobacterium sp. BRG2. Next base: position 50,902 of record NZ_JAUZUW010000004.1, on the reverse strand, counting down.
TCCGTACTTGCGGCGACGGATTCCAGGCACACTCTTTGAGGACATCACGACACCTTACGGCTATGGGGGTCCTTCCTTCAAAGGCATCTGGTCACTCGATCAGATTCGCGAAGCGCGCGAGCGATTCGAACGCTATTGCAATGAGACGGGAATCGTCACAGAGACGGTTCGCTTCCATCCACTCTTGCACAATCAAGAACTGGGTCAATACTGGTGCCATCAAACGGAGATCCTGCAGCCGACCGTGACACTCGAACTAACGGACCCGTTCGAGATGATCGAAAGCGACTTTTCGCAAATGACGCGACGCAACATCCGGAAGGCACGTCGAGAAGGCGTGACGATTCGTCTGGGACGCCCGGAAGAATACCGGGACTTCGCGCATCTCTATCAGATGACGATGGACAAACATCAAGCGGATGCCCGGTATTACTTTGATCAGACCTACTTCGATCACTTCGCGGACGGACGGATTAACAACGTGCTGTTGCTAGCTGAACATGACGGGCGCATCATCGCCGGGTGCATCGTCTTGACCGGTCGCCAGTTCGCGCATTATCATCTCGGTGCGTCTGATCCCGTGTCGTTAGTCCTTCGACCCAATCATCTGTTATTCGCTGAGATGATTCGTTGGGCAAAACAAGCCGGTTTTCAAGCGCTTCATCTCGGTGGAGGCACGACACGATCGAATACGGATAGCTTGCTTGCCTACAAACGATCCTTTAGTGCGAATCAAACGTTTTTTGGACTCGGTACGTCGATTCTGGATGCCACGATCTATGAGCGTCTAACGCGACAATTCGAACGACAACATCCGGAAACTCAAATGGGTCACTGGTTCCCGCTCTACCGGACACCGATTCGTCATCTGTCACCTCGAAGGGAGGAAACATCATGAAACACATCCCACTCTCCATCCCGCATTTAAGTGGTCAAGAAGCCCGTTATGTCACCGAGGCACTCGAGACGAACTGGGTCGCCCCTCTTGGACCAAATGTCGATGCCTTTGAACGAGATATGCAAGCGTACACAGGAGCTGGTGCAACGCTTGCGACGAGCAGTGGGACAGCAGCGATCCATCTGGCGCTCGCGACAATCGGTGTCACGACGGGGGATGATGTCTTCTGTCAGTCCTTGACGTTCATTGCCTCGACGAATCCGATTCGGTATGTCGGAGCGCGACCTGTATTGATCGACTCGGAAGAAGAGACCTGGAACATGTCGCCTGTCGCACTCCGGCGGGCGTTGATCCAGGCGGCAACACGTGGTCGACTTCCGAAGGCTGTCATCGTCGTTCATCTGTACGGTGTCGCCGCGCAAATCGAGGAGATTGCTGCGATCTGTGAAGAGTACGATGTTCCGTTGATCGAGGATGCTGCAGAATCACTCGGGACTCGTGTCAACGGGCGGATGACCGGAACGTTCGGAACGTTCGGAATCTATTCATTCAATGGCAACAAAATCATCACGACGTCAGGCGGCGGGATGCTTGTCGCCAATGATCCGGCTCTGATCGAGCGTGCCTTTTATCTTGGAACACAAGCGCGACAGCAGGTCTTGCATTATGAGCATACGGAAGTCGGCTACAATTACCGAATGAGTAATGTCGCTGCCGGGATCGGACGGGGACAGCTCGAAGTCCTCGATCAACGCGTCGACGCACGGCGGAAAATCTTTGATCGCTACGACCGTGCCTTTGCCCCGGACGGCGTCACGTCGCAAGCCGAGCAGCCTGGAACATTCGCCAACCGCTGGCTCAGTGCCTTTCTTTTACCGGGTGGTCAAGCGCAACGCGATGCGATGATTCAGACACTGCAACAAGCGAATGCCGAGTCTCGCCCGGTCTGGAAACCGATGCACTTACAACCCGTCTATCGCGACGTACCATTCGTCACAGCAGAAGGGGTTGACGTCAGCCGTCGTTTGTTTGAAGACGGTATCTGCCTTCCGTCTGCTTCACAAATGACGTTCACTGAACAAGCCGTCGTCATCCGAAACGTTCGTCATGCTTTGCAGACGACCGTACGCCGGAACGTCCAGTCATGAATATATGGGAAGGGGACATCGTCATGCGCGATATGGAGGAAGCGATCCACGCACTCCGTCTCGCTGCGGACGGGAAGAATGAATTGACGGCCAATACCTATTTCCGCTGGCAACTCCACACTACTCATCCAAGCGTCGCGGAAATCCTGATGCTGTTTGGATCGTGGCAAATCGCTTTGGAACGAGCAGGCATCGGGCATGCCCGCTTGACGTTCACGAAATCGGAAATCATTGACGCCTTGCGTCAGGCACGTGAGGAACTCCATCCTTTCACGAGTGCGACGTACCGCGAATGGGCACAACAGAAACAAGCACCAAGCCTGACGGATATCGTCCATCAATTCAACTCGTGGCAGCAGGCATTGTCAGAAGCGGATATCTTAAAGGAACGCGTCCAGGAAATGGAACAACGGATCATCGAGTCATTACTGGAAGCGCAAGGGGTCTTGCCGGTCTTGACGAGTCAGACCTACACGAAGTGGGCGGCTGGTCAAAATCGTCCGACCGTCGCAACGATTGCCCGCCGGTACGGCTCTTGGTCAAACGCACTTGAAATCATTGGGATCGAATTCCCGCGCAAACGCTGGCGGGAAGAAGAAGTGCTCGACGTACTTGCTGAAGCCGCTCGGGAAACGGAGCATCTGACGATCGCAAGTTATCAACGGTTCAGTATCGGACGTGATGCGCCAAGCATCGGAGTCATCACTGCCTTGTTCGGTAGCTGGCGCAATGCTTTGCTGGTACTCGAAGCACAACGACCGTCTTGAATTCAAATTGAAGAAAAGGAGAATGGGTGATGAAGAAATGGAAATGGATCGTACTGACACTTACGGGGATTTGCCTGCTCCTTCTCTTTCGTTCAGGCGGATATGTGTATCATAAAGCGAGTCAGACGCTCAAAGAAGTCCAGGTACCGGTCAAAGCAAGCGTTGAGACGGAAAAAACCGTCGAGCAGAAAAAAGGATTCTCGTTTCTCTTACTCGGCGTCGATCAACGAAAAAATGAGACAGGACGGAGTGATACGATCATCGTCGTGACGATTGATCCGAAAACGAATACCAGTCAGATGATCAGCATCCCGCGCGACTTAAAGACAGACATCATCGGCAATGGTTCAAATGATAAGATCAACCATGCCTATGCCTTCGGTGGTCCACAGATGGCGCTTGATACGGTCAGTCATCTGTTAAAGATTCGAATCGACTATTTCGCTGAGATCAATCTAGCGGGCTTTACGGATCTCGTCAATGCGGTGGATGGGGTCAGAGTCAAGAACGATATCAATTTTTCGTACTATGAGATGCAGTTCCCAAAAGGAGAACTATTACTGAACGGGAAGGAAGCACTCGCCTATGCTCGTATGCGGCACGATGATCCACGTGGGGACTTCGGACGACAAATCCGCCAACGGCAAGTCGTTCAGGCAGTCGCCGATAAAATGACAGAGGACTTCTCGATTCGTCGCTTCAATGCTGTCCTCGACGCCCTCGGGAAAAACGTCAAGACGAACGTACCATTTTCCGTTGCCCGGACGGTCGTGACGGACTACCGGGATGCCTTACGAAATGTCGAGACCTTATCACTCGACGGAAAAGGTGGCATCGAATCGGACGGCATCTATTACTGGCATCCGACGAACAAGTCGTTGAAAGAGGTTCAAGCACAGCTGCAGAATGCATTGAAGTGATTGGCATGGAGAGAAAAAATGCGCTAGCAGGACTGATTGATAACGAAACGAACGCTCCTCTCATCCGCGCTTTCCTCAGGCGGGAAATCAGCCGCGGCAACCAACATTTCATGCAGTTTGCCGGGTCTGATTCATCCCTGACGAAAGTACCTATGGCACTTTCTTTTCCTGTAGGAGTCGCGGATGAACAATAGCGTTTTCTATCAAGTAAAAAGATGTCCATCTCCGATTCATGACCGGAAATAGACATCTTTTTTTGATGAATCGATTAGCATGTCACGACGAGCGGATCGTCCGAAGCATCGAGAATTTCATCATCGTATAGAGGAAATAGACGACAGTCAGAATGGCAGCACCGCTCCATAACCATTGGTATGCCGTACTGAAGTAGCCAAACCGAAGACCGATCAGTGCCGGGACGATCAACGTCAACCAGCTTAATACGAGGGCGACGCGGGCAGTGATCGCGTCAATCGGACGATTCATTCCCATCCCAAGGAAAAACAGGCTCCAGAGCAATACCCAGAACAACCATGTCATCCCACCGATGATGTCTGCTGTCGTGAAGCTGACAAATGCATAAAACAAAGCGGCGATCGCAACGAACAAGGAAAACCAACCGACACCGCTTCCGTCAAGATTGAACAGAAATGTGATGCCGACATACACATACGTAAAGGCAAACAAGTAAATGCTCGCGTAACCGAACGTTAACGCCGGATCACCGACAGCACCGATGACAAGATACGTTGCGATGAACGTTTGCAGTAGACCCGTGATGAGACTGAAGACACCAGCACTACGGAGATCGACTTTTCCAAACAAGGTCAAACTATTTAAAAAGAGCGCAACGCCCCCAAATAACAAACTGACATTTCCCACGTAAAAACTCTCCTTCATTAAGACGTCAGACGTCTGATTCTAAAGTAACTCTAAGATGAATTCGCTTTCAGCGCAAGTATAATTTGAAGGAAAAAGAAAACAGTCTGGATCCCGACACGGCAAACCAGACTGTTGATGAGTCGATTATTGATTTAAGACGGAGCGAAGTGTCGTCTCGGTTTGGGACAACGTTCCTTTCAGTGTGACGAGACCATATCGTGTCGATCCTTTTTTGATGAAGAAGACGCGTGTGTAGCCAGATTCCGGTGTGTAACCAGTCTTGCTCGCATAAACACGTGTATCTCCTGGAAGCGACGTATTCGTATGATACCACGTCAATGTCCGTGCATACGGTCCTTTAACGGTCGTCTGATACGACTTGCGTCCACTGATCGTCATGAGCGTGCTGTACTTCGCATATGTATTCGCGAGTTTTTGCATATCAGCAGCTGTCGTGTAATGACTTGGATGATAGAAACCGTGTGGGTTCATGAAATGACTCGCACTCATTCCGATTGAACGGGCGCGGTTATTCATGTACGAGACGAACTTCGATTCAGAACCAGCTGTCCGGACAGCGATCGCTTTTGCTGCATCATTACCAGAGCGGATCAGCATCCCGTTCAAGAGTTGACGCATCGTGACTTTATCGCCAGCACGGAAGCCAGCGACACTGCTACCTGCAGGAACGGATAACATCGAAGACGTCAGGGTGAACGTTTGATCAAGCGTGCCTTTACGTGCTGCTTCGTCATACGCGACGATTCCCGTCAACAGTTTCGTCGTACTCGCTGGATAACGGCGGACGAAGCTTTCTTTCGTCAATTGATAACTTGACGATCCAAGCTTAAAATACCGCATCGATGCAACCGGATAACTGCCACTCGATGGTTTAGGGCTGCTCGTCGTCACTTTTCGGGCAACTTGGCTAGAGACGTAATAATAATTGACTTTCCCTTTGACCTTATACCAACCGTTCGAGTACGAGACTGCATTGAACTTCGAGTTGTAGGATGCGAGTCGTTTGATGTTCTTTGATGAGGCCGTGCTTGGTGATGTCCGGACGTTCGCTCCAGCTTTCGAGTAGACGACGATTTTGTACGTCTTTACGGAGCTACTCGACACTTTTTGAGCGACTTGGTTCGATAGATAACGATATGTACCTCCGTCCTTGATCTTATACCAGCCATTCGTATACGAAACGGCTGTGAATTTTGCCTTGTACGCGGCACGTCGGACGATCGTCGCAGACGAGGCTGTACTCGGCTTCGAGCGGATGTTCGCTCCAATCGTCGAAGTGACGACGACTTGGTAACTAGCTGCCTGAGCCGGAATGGCGGGAAGACACAAAGCGAACAATAATAAGAGCGTAAGACTAGTACGGAGCAAGCGCTTCATAAAAACTCATTCCCTCCTTGTTCAAATATGGTTTTATCATAAAACAAAAAAAGGAAATTCACTTCTTTTCAAAAAAAGGAATTTGATGCCTGTAAAGGGCTGTTTCTCATCTTTTCGTGTCAATTAACGTATCATAGGGAATGTAAGCAACAGTGGAAAAGGAGGAGTTCATATGAAATTAGCCGTCATTGGTCTAGGTGATATCGCTCAAAAAGCCTATTTACCGGTCTATGCTGAACGATCTGATATCGAGGTGTATCTGATCTCGCGAGATGAAGAGAAAGCAAAACGATTGCGAGCAAACTATCGCTTTGCAGGAACATACGCGACGTTTGCTGACGCCGTAAAGGAGGGGATCGATGCGGTCATGATCCATTCAGCGACTGTCGTCCATGCCGAGCAGGCACGGCAAGCGCTTGAAGCAGGAATCGCCGTCTACGTTGATAAGCCGGTCTCGATGGAAATCGAAGAGATTCGTGAACTGACACGTCTGTCAGAGGAGAAACAGTTACCGTTCATCACCGGATTCAACCGTCGCTTCGCTTCAGCGCATCAGCGCTTGCTTGAGGTCAACGATCCGAATCTCGTCCTCATGCAAAAGAATCGGACGTCGTTCATCGAGGACGCTAAGCCGTTTCTGTTCGACGACTTCATTCATGTCGCGGATACGCTGCGTTTCTTGACAGGACGCGGTGAGATTGAAGACTTACACGTCAAGAGTAAGCAGGACGCAAGCGGGCTGCATCACGTGACGATTCAGTTCGTCTCAAACGGCATCACGGCAATCGGTGTCATGAACCGCAATAACGGCATCACGGAAGAACGCGTCGAAGTGATGGGACCGGAAGAAAAACGAATCGCAACGGACGTGACGACACTCGATCAATTGACGAAACAAGGCACGCTTCGGTATCCGCTCGATAACTGGGAAGCGACGCTAAAGCGCCGTGGATTCGTCGATATGCTGGATGCGTTCCTTCGGACGGTCAAAGGGGAACCGTCCGAGTCAGTCGTAGCTTCTGATAGCCTGGCGACACATGAATTATGTCAGCAGGTGTATGAGAACGTTCAAGCAACACGTTAAATTAAAATCATAAAAAAACGCCGCTTCACTCGGGAATCGTCTCAAGTAAAGCGGCGTTTTACTGGTTATTTATCTGACAGTTGTTTAAGTTGATAGATTCGCTTACCGCCTGGTCCTTCGAACGTCACGCGGAGCGTCGAACGGACGAAACGGTAGCTGACTTGTCCTCCGGATAAACTGACACGAGCGGAGAAATCGGGTTCGAAACGGACGATCTCTTCATCGTTTCGGAGCGCGTCCGGGAGACCGAACTGATCAAAGCGAAGCGTCGCGATGAACGTATCTTGCTCGTCAAAAGAGACATGGATGCGTCCGGTTCCGTCGAACGGCTCATCTTCAAGTGTGCTTCGTTCGACTTCGTATGTTCCTTCAAACTGTTTGACTTGTTGCAACGTCTCTCTTGCACTGAAGGCAATGGCTTCTGCTCGTTTTCGGACAGGATGATCCGTTGCGAGTTGAAGACGTTCGATCGCCTCCGCCGTTTTTAAGACGTCACGCAGTTGATAACCGGCAAGCTGTCGCTCAAGCTGAACCATCAGCCGAGCAGCCGGTTCGTCAATGTCTTGTTTCGATTGTTCGACAGCGCGGGTGTAGGTCTGTTGCTCGAGTTGTTCTTGAATCTTGGATGTTTCGGGCGAACACGCCATCAGGAGACAAAGGGGCAGACAGAGGAGCACTCGTTTCATGAGATCACCTCCGTTCGATTGACATCAATGATTTGCAGATGATCCGTATGCACTTTCAAACGATAATGGACACGGTAGGTCACAGGCTCTGAACCGTTTGCTGTCGCGATTTGGTACGTTTCCTGTGTACGCAAGTGATATGTGGTACCTTTTGACGTGAATTTTTGGAATGTCACGGCAAGAACACTTGGAGCGACAGGAGCATCAACGGCATTCGTCAACTGCTCGAGATGGTCGAACTCGGATTCGAACACCTTCAAGGTCGTAAACTGGATGGCGGAAAACGTTTCGATGGAATCGTATTTCTTTGAATACGTCGCAAGCTCTGGAATCGTCCGAGTGTATTGGCGGACGAAACGAAGGACATCATAGGACGTTGGAGGACGGTCTTTCGAATACGTTTGATTGTACGCTGTTTGGTCATCGGACCATTCCGAAAGCGCGAGTGCTTCGACACTAGGCGTTTGACCGGCTTCAGGGGAAACGGGATCTTGTAGCGAATACCACAGGAAACCGGCTCCTCCGACGAGAAAAAGCAAAAGACAGGTGCTGATGAGCCAAGTCCGTGAAGAAGACGGAACAGGTGGTTCAGCTGGTTGTTCTTTTTTGATAACAGGATGTTGGCAATGCGAACAAGTCGTATCGAATTGACGAAGTGGTGTTCCACATAACGAACAGCGTTCCATGAAATAAGACCTCCTGTGTATGTAAAATGAAATGTCAGATAAGGTAATGGTAATTTGAAATTAGTATCATCGTAACATTAATTGGAAACGCAATCAAAACTTGATATGAGATTTTTGAAGGGGGAACTTACAGATGGCACGTCACTTGATTTTAATGGATGCGTTCAAAGGTAGTATTTCTTCGAAGGAGGCAGCAGAAGCCGTCGCCTCCGGGGTTCGAGCGTATGATCCGACAGCGATCATCGATTCCTCACCTGTCGCGGACGGTGGGGAAGGAACGCTTGAAGTCTACCTCGCGCTTGGATATGAGGAAAAGACGGCCGTGACGATTGATCTAGCAGGTCGTCCGTGTGAAGTACAGTATGCCGTAAAAGATTCAGACGCCGTCATCGAAGTCGCGCGTATTTGTGGACTGTCGATGCGTCAAAGCGGAGATGATCCTGTTCGAGTGAATACGCGTGGCGTCGGACGTTTGATGGAACAGTTACGCGATCAAGGAATAACACGTATCCGACTGGCGTTAGGGGGAACAGGTACGACGGATGGGGGACTTGGATTACTCGCGGAAGTCGGTTGTCGTCTTCAAGATGCCTCGGGTAAGCCGATTTTGTTCCATACGAATCCGTTACTTGAGACGCAGACCATTCATTGTTCAACGTATCCGGTTCAGCTGGAAGCCCTCGTAGATGTGACAGCTCCCTATCATGGTCTAGATGGTCCAGCTTATCTGTTTGGTCCACAAAAAGGACTACTATCGGATGCCATCACAAATCTCGATCAACGACTCGAACAGATCGGAAAGTTACTTGGATTAGACAGCGTCAAAGGAGCGGGGGCAGCCGGCGGACTCGGTGGAGCTGTGTATGCGCTTGGTGGACGGATCGTTCCGGGCGCATCGACGATCCTGCAACACCTTCGTGTAGCAAAGCGGATGCAACAAGCGGATTATGTCTGGACAGGGGAAGGACGGGTCGACCGTCAAAGCCAAATCGGTAAATTGCCAGGTGAGGTCACGCGGATGGCGAGAACAGCTGGCGTCCCTTGTCTGATCCTTGCAGGAATCGTCGAAGAAAACATCCCGCAGGCACTTGATTGTCGATCGATTCATGTCGATCAGAAGATCACCCTCGATCCGGAACAGACGAAAACGCGCCTACAGGAGCAAACACGTAAGTGGCTCGAGGAACTTTCGCTGAAACAGGGATGAAGTCGGAAAAGTTTGGGTAAATAACTGTATATTGCCATACTTTTAGAGAAAGTAGGTCATCCTATGATCAATCAATCGATCCAATTATCGTTTCGCCAAGTTCGAGCGCTTGTCGAACATACTTTGCTGTTATTTAAAGAGCTCGATCAACAATTAGCGAATCGTGGATACGAACCGGTCCTACCGGATGTCGTCCAAACGGAACATGGTTTGAGCATCCATCAGACGAAAGAGAGTGCGGAGTCACTCGTTCCACATTTCCTAACGCGGACGTATGTCCGACAACAAGAAAAAACGAATCAACATGGATTATTGATCTCTGTTCAATATACGCATCCTCTCCATGAACGATTCGATCCCGTCGTCCTCGTCGGCGATGTGACGTTCAAGCAGGTGAAGCATGCCCACAAAATCTTGAGTGAGAAACCGTGGCTCCTGAAGTATGCTGCCTTTGAATCGACGATTGCGCAAGAGTTCGTTGCCGATGGTACACGATACACGACGCAACCGATTGAAGAAATCGAAGAGCTGATCGTCTGGGGGCATCCGTTCACGGAAATGCGCGATATCGATGATGTCAAACGATTGGCGGAAGAAATGATCAGTCGTCACCTTGAGCCGGGGACAACATAAAAATAAGCTTCCGTTCCTTCAAGGGAGAAGGAGGGAAGCTTATTTTTTAGACTTGAACGAGCAATCGTTCGATCGCTGCCGTCAAATCCGTTGGATTCGTTTTTGGAGAGAACCGCGTCACTTCTCCATCACGAGTCACGAGGAATTTCGTGAAATTCCACTCGATGTCTGTTATACCGTCCGTCGTTGGTGCTTGTGCTTTCAGTTCTTCGAATAAAGGATGTGCTTGTTCACCGTTGACATCGATTTTTGAGAAGACGGGGAACGTCACGCCGTAGTTGACTTGGCAGAACGACTGAATCTCCTCGTCCGTTCCCGGGTCTTGGTTCGCGAACTGATTACATGGGAAACCAAGTACGGTCAATCCTTGCGAACGATAGTCTTGATGCAATTGCTCGAGTCCTTCGAACTGTGGCGTCAAGCCGCATTTGCTGGCTGTATTGACGATCAGCCATGCTTGAGCTGGGTAGTCACTTAAGGATGCCGACGTTCCGTCGACGCGTTGAAATGAATGATCTTGTAACATATCAATTCCCCCTTTTTAAGTACTTCTCTAGTGTAACAAATCCGTTTTCTCGTCGTCTGCTATCGTTACTTGCGAGATGACAGAAACATCACAATCGGGTGTCAGCGACGTTTTTTCGACGAATTTTTGTTACGATTACAAGGAATATGGAAGGAAAGGAGAGATGCCACATGAGAAAAATGTTGAAACAATCGCGGTTCGTCATGATCGCGACGCTTTGTCTCGTCCTCGTCGGAAGTTGTATTACCTTATTGACGCTTGGATTCGAACGCGATATTGTGATTCTTGTTTCTGGAGTGGTTGCCCTATGGGTGACGATGCTAGCTCCTTTGACGGTCCATGCCAAAATGAATCAGCAATCATAATTCTGATTTGCTTATGAAACCGCAGAGCGATTCGATCTAAAAAGGAGCTCCTCCATTTTAGATGAAAGAATCGATTTCTGCGGTTTTTTTTCTTCTATAGCATAGAGTTAAAAAACACTATTTTTCGAAAGTAAGTCATTAAAAAATCAGACTATTTTTTTTCATTTTTTCTATTTACAACCTTAAAAAAACGGAGTAATATCCATCTCATCAACGAACACTAACATGTTAATGCTTCGATCTCAAAGTACGCCGAATTCATGATTGAAGCGGGGGACCCAATCGTCACGACACGTGACACGGGGTGAATCCTTTCCGAACGGGAAAGGTAGGGCGAAATCCTAGGTATGCCCGAATCCGACAGCTAACCTCGCAGGCGTTTTTAGGAGGGAACGACTCTTTTTCAGTATGCCAAGTTATAAAGGCGATGCTGGGGCCGTTTTTCGCCTCACATCGTCTTTTTGTCGTGCTTAATTGTAAAAATATTGAATAATATGGGGGTAATTTCATAATGGGAGAACTATGGAGTATCGTACTGCTCGTCTTCTTCTTCGGTACGACGTTCGGAATGATTCGACTGATCGAACGTGTCCAGTGGAAAGCGGGTGACCGGAAATGACGTGGTTTTTACTAACGACGGGTTGTCTCGTCTTTTTGTATCTCGGTTATTGTCTGATGTATCCAGAAAAATTCTAATCGCATAGGGAGAAAAGAAAAACATGTGGACTCAATTCCTAATCCAATTTTGGATCCTACTCGTCATTGCACTTTGTGCAGCGGTCTTGCTCGGTCGCTACATCGGGATGTACTTCGCACCGATCGCAGAGCGTCGGGTCGATACAATCGGTAAGGTCGAACGACGCCTTCTATCGTTACTTGGTGTCGATGAAAAGAAACAAGATCAATCCTGGGTCGGCTATTCAAAAAGTCTATTAGTCGTCAATCTACTGTTTTTCATCGGTGGGTATTTGTTGCTTCGCTTTCAAGGAAGTCTACCGCTCAATCCGAACGGCGCCGCTAATCTTGACTGGTCGACAGCGCTTCATACGACGATCAGCTTCATGACGAACACCGATCAACAGCATTATTCGGGTGAAGCGTTATCGTATCTCTCACAAACGTTCGTCCTCGGAACGATGTTATTCGTCGCACCGACGATGGCATTCACGGTCTGTATCGCTGTCATCCGTGGTCTTGCGAATAAACCGCTCGGTAACTTTTATGCCGACTTCGTTCGCTTCATCACACGTATCCTGCTTCCGATCTCATTCTTCTTCGGGATGTTGATGATTTTACTCGGCGTACCACAGACGTTTGGTGGCGCAATCAGCGTCACGACGCTTGAAGGGGCGAAGCAGTTGATTTACCGTGGACCGGTCGCCGCGTTTGAAGTCATCAAACAGCTTGGTAACAACGGCGGTGGTTCCTTCGGAGCAAACGGTGCCCATCCGTTTGAGAATCCGAATCAGTTCGTTAACTTCATCCAGATGTTCTTGATGTTATTGATTCCAATGTCACTTCCTGTCGCGTATGGAAAAATCATCGGTTCTGCGAAACAGGGGCGGCTTTTCCTTGGTGTCATGACGATTTTATTTATCATGATGACGTTCGGCATGGCAGGTAGCCTATTTGCGAACCCGACTGCACACGGTCAGGAATTACGCTTCGGTCAAGTCGGTACAGCGCTCTATAGCTCGATTACGACAGCAGCTGAAACCGGTGCGGTCAATGCGATGCATGACTCACTCCATCCGCTTGCTGGATTGATTCAGCTCGGAAACATGATGCTCAACGTCGTGTACGGCGGTGCCGGAGCTGGATTCTTGAATGTCTTGCTTTATGCTTTCGTCGCAGTTTTCCTGACAGGTCTCTTGATCGGTCGGACACCAACGTTCCTCGGTAAGAAAATCGAGACGTTCGAAGTGAAGATGATCGCGATCGCACTTCTTGTGCCACCATTCTTGATTCTCGTCGGAACGGCAATCTCCATGTACGTCGCACCAGGCGTCGCTGGCATCTCGAATCCAGGCTATCACGGGCTATCACAAGTCTTGTACGAATTCACGTCAGCGACAGCCAATAATGGTTCCGGATTCGAAGGGCTCGGGGACGCGAATGTCTACTGGAACGTCTCGACATCGTTTGCGTTATTTTTCGGACGTTACATCCCATTGATTTTAATGCTTGCGATCGTTGGTTCGCTGAAAGCGAAGCCATCCGTGCCGCAAGATGAGTTTTCATTCAAAACAGACACACCACTCTTCGGAACAGTCTTCCTCGGTACGGTCGTACTCGTCGGTGCATTGACATTCTTGCCAGTGCTCGTACTTGGACCGGTCGCGGACTGGCTGACGATGTGAACAGGAGATAAAAGCATATGATGGAACGTATCATGCATCCGACGTCCGACGAACACCAACCGAATGGGCAGCCGGATCAGCAATCCAAATCAGCAATCAATGGCTCGATTGTCCGCCAGGCGACAATCGACGCCTTTAAAAAAATGAATCCCGTCAACATGATCAAACAACCAATCATGTTCGTCGTCTGGATCGGTTGTTTGCTCGCAATCGGCTATACGATCTTCATTGATCAGATGCGTGGTTTTAACTTGACGGTCAGCATCATCCTCTTCTTGACGGTCTTGTTCGCGAACTTCGCAGAATCAATCGCCGAAGGACGCGGGAAAGCACAAGCAGACTCGCTAAAAGCATCGAAAGCGGACGTCATGGCTCGTAAACGTGTCGGACAATTGATTGAGAGCGTCTCGTCCGCGACACTCCGGAAAGGCGACATCGTCTTCGTCCGGGCCGGTGAATATGTACCAGGTGACGGTGAGATCATCAAAGGTCTTGCTTCAATTGATGAATCGGCGATCACAGGGGAATCGGCACCAGTCATCAAGGAAGCGGGGGGTGATTTCTCGTCGGTCATCGGTGGAACACTCGTCGTTAGTGATGAGATTGAAGTCCGGATCACGAGTAATCCAGGGGAATCGTTCCTCGATCAGATGATTGCGCTTGTCGAAGGCGCAAGCCGTCAAAAGACACCGAACGAGCTCGCTTTATCAACACTGTTGACGAGCTTGACATTGATTTTCTTACTCGTCGTCATGACGTTACCCGTCTTTACGAACTATCTTGGATTCAATCTTTCTGGTCCAATCTTGATCGCTTTGCTCGTCTGTTTGATTCCGACGACGATCGGTGGTTTGCTGTCCGCGATCGGCATCGCCGGGATGGACCGTGTCACCCGTTTTAACGTCATCGCGATGAGCGGGAAGGCGGTCGAAGCAGCAGGGGATATCCAAACAATCATCTTAGATAAAACGGGAACGATCACGTTCGGAAACCGGATGGCGTCAGAGATCACGCCGGTCGGTGGACGCTCTGTCGAGCAAGCATTCGAAGGGGCGATCATCGCTTCTTTAGCCGATGAGACACCGGAAGGACGTTCTGTCCTAGAACTCGCAGAACTACGAGACATGCCAGTCGAACGCGAGTGGTTAGATGGAGCAGAAATCATTCCGTTCCGTGCGGAAACACGGATGTCAGGTCTGGATTTGACGGATGGTCGTCGTGTACGGAAAGGGGCGGGTCAAGCAATTCAAGAATGGGTGACAGAACAAGGCGGAACGATTCCGAATGATTTGCAAGAAACGATCGATTCAGTCTCACGCTTAGGTGGAACCCCACTTGTCGTTGCGATAGATGCGACGATTCTTGGAGTCATTTACTTGAAAGACACCGTCAAACCAGGAATGCGGGAACGGTTTGATCGGTTGCGTGAGATGGGGATCAAAACGATCATGTGTACCGGCGACAACCCGTTGACGGCAGCAACGATCGCTCGCGAAGCAGGCGTTGATGACTTCGTCGCCGAATGTAAACCGGAAGATAAAATCCGTGTCATCCAGCAAGAACAAGCAGCCGGTCACCTCGTCGCGATGACAGGAGACGGTACGAATGATGCACCAGCGCTCGCGCAAGCGGACGTGGGTCTAGCGATGAACAGTGGGACACAAGCCGCGAAAGAAGCAGCGAACATGATCGATCTTGATTCGAACCCAACGAAGATCATCGAAGTCGTCGAAATCGGGAAGCAGCTCTTGATGACACGGGGAGCGTTGACGACATTCTCGATTGCCAACGATGTTGCAAAATATTTTGCGATCATCCCGGCGATGTTCATGGTCGCGATTCCACAAATGGAAGTACTCAACATCATGCGACTCGATTCCCCGACGACAGCAATTTTGTCGGCCCTAATCTTCAACGCGATCATCATTCCGATGCTGATCCCGCTCGCGATGAAAGGTGTCTCGTATAAACCGATGACAGCCGATCAATTGCTCGGGCGTAACTTACTCATCTACGGTCTTGGCGGTGTCATCGTACCGTTCATTGGGATTAAAATCATCGATGTCTTGCTTGCAAGCATCCTTTAAGGAGAAAACGAATCATGAAACAAGCCATTCGTGTGACGATCTTCATCACAGCATTATGCGGGATCGTCTTTCCCGCCTTGCTGACGCTGTTCGGTCAGATTCTCGTGCCGGATAAAGCAGCCGGCTCACTCGTACAGGAAAACGGAAAATTCATTGGATCGGAATTGATCGCGCAACCGTTCACGTCGAAACAGTATTTTCACGGACGCCCCTCAGCGGTCGATCAATTAGCGGGGTCATCTGCTGGGGATAACCTAGCAGCATCGAACCCGGAGCTTGGTACGAAGATAGCGGCATTGCAGAAACAGAACCGAGAGGACGGCGCTTCGCTTCCGGACGATGCCCTCGTGACATCCGGTTCTGGTTTCGATCCGCACATCTCAGTCGCTTATGCTTTGGATCAAGCGAAGCGTATCGCAACCGCACGCGACCTATCGCGTGACGAGGTACGCAAGCTAATCACGAAAGAAGCCGGGACGCATGATTACGTCAATGTCCTCCTTTTGAACCTGGCACTTGATCGGAGCAAATCATGACACGGGGAAAGCTGAAGCTTTATATCGGCTCAGCTCCTGGTGTCGGAAAGACGTATAAGATGCTTGCCGATGCACGAACCTTGACGCTTGAAGGCAAGGATGTCGTCATCGGTCTGATCGAGACGCACGGTCGAAAAGAGACGGCGGAGATGGTCGGACAGCTCGAACAAGTCCCGTTACTTGAAGTCGTCTATAAAGAGAAAGTGTTTCCTGAGGTGAACGTGGACGCGATCATTGCCCGTCACCCGGATATTGTCTTGATCGATGAACTGGCGCATACGAATGCTCCCGGATCAGAACGGAAAAAACGCTATCAAGATGTCGCGGCACTCCTTGACGCCGGGATCAACGTTTACTCGGCCGTCAACATCCAGCACTTCGAAAGCTTACTCTTTAAAGTCAAAGAAGTGACGGGTGTCGAGGTCCGGGAGCGAATCCCGGATCCATTTCTCGGAGAGGCCGATGAGATCTTACTCGTCGACGTGACGCCGCAAACGTTACGGGAGAGACTCGAGCAAGGGAAAATCTACAAGAAAGAAAAGATTGAACAGAGTCTGAATTCGTTCTTCTCGCTTCAGAATCTCGCTAGCTTACGGGAGTTATCGTTACGACAAGTCGCGGACGAAGTCGACGATCAAGTCTATCAATCACGTTTGTTGATTGAAAAAGACCCAGCGACATTACAAGAACGGATTCTCGTCTGCATCCAGCTTAATGATAACGCGCGAAAGTTGATCTATCGCGGATTTCGCATGGCAAGTCGATTAAAGGCGGAACTGTATGTTCTGACGATTTTACCGACAGCGGAAAATCAATTGAATGCGAAACAGAAGGAAGTGCTTGCGATGGTGCGGGAGAGTGGTGCCTTGTTCGGAGCAAAAGTGCTGATCCGGATTCAAGGCGAACGTTCGATTGCTCAAGCGATTACCGCCGCTGCCAAACATCATCGCATCACGCAAATCGTTCTCGGTCAATCCGCGCGGACCCGCTGGCAGGAAATCCGACGTGGATCGATCATTAATGAAATCATGCGTCATGTCCGCGGCATCGATATCCAAATCGTCGCCGATGACTTAGAACGCTAGGGGAGCCCTTCCGCGTAAATGCAGGGGTTTTCTTCACAAGATCATCAGTCTATCGTTTCATAAGACGAACGAGTCAGTTGGTCATCCTCCCTTTCCGCAGGCGGGAGGTAAGCTGCGACATCCTCGCATTTCATACCGTCTACCGGGTCTTACCTATCCCTGTCGAAAGCGTCGAGCGCGCTTTCTTTTCCTGCAGGAGTTGAGGATGATCCTGCTCGTTCGCTACTAATGAAAAAGGAAAGACCGTTCCGGTGGGATCACCAGAACGGTCTTTCCTTTTTTGATGTTGGAACACATTCATTGATTTAAAGACGTTGGTTCATCGTCTCCTTAACGAGCGAAGACTGGAATATCAAAGACAGCTGTGTAGCTATCCATCTGTTGATAGAGTGAATAGATCCGAGACGTTTGCTTAACGGCCCATCCCATGTCTGTTGCGTATTGATGGCTACCAGGACGCATCGGACTCCAACGCATCTTGTAGAGCGTGTTTTGTCCGTATTCATTATGGATGTACTTCGTGCTGATGAATTCAGCACCACCGACGATTGCCGCTTCTGGTGTGAACCAGCCCATTTTATAGGCATAAGCAGCGCCGGTGTTGATCGCATCATAATCATACGCACCGATTCCATACATGTTATAGACTTTACGTCCATTCCATGTCACACCCATTGCCAGTTTTGATTGACCATTACCTGTCTCAAGTAAAGCGTGTGAGATCAAGTAAGCTTCGTTGACGCTGTATTTTTGACCAGCATCGATGAACGCTTGTCCACAACTACCGTTGCTACACTTGTTGAAGATCCCGAGTCCTTTCGTTACGTTCGCTAACATCTTATCAAGTGTCGCAGCCGATGCTCCTGTCGTTTTCGAGAGATCGAGGAACTGATAGAACGCCGAAGAGTTGCGGTCGACTTTCAGTGGATCGGCAACATCACGGACGTCCGTTTCGAGGGCATTCAACCATTGGATCGTTGAGTAACCACTTGTCGCACTCGTGTAGACACGTGGCTTTGTCGTATAGAAGCCACTGACTGATTGATAGACGCGAATCATTCGACCGGGTTGGAACTGACCGTAGACGTGACTCGCCGTCGAAGCACCAGAGCGGATGTTAAGTGGTGTCGTCGCTGTGACAGTCGCAATGGTTCCATTGACTGGATCAAGTGCGCCGCCGAGACGGACGTAACCCGTACTGACATACATCAATTTATCTTTATAGATATCCGTTTGTGGTGGTGGGTTCAGTTTCATCTGGGCGCTGATGAAGGTATCGAACGTATACGGTGTCGCGACAGAATTATAGACGTTTAATTTCGAAGAAGTCGTCACGAACGCCCCCTTATACGCGTACCCACTTTTTCCATCATACGAAATCTTATACCAATCACCGATTTGACCGGAGACAGTAACGACGAGGTTTTTCGGAATCGTCTTGATGACATTATAGGAGCTACCAACGTAAGACCGTAAGGCAGCGTCTGATGTTGCCCGTACATACATTTTGTCCTTTGATTCATATTTGATCGATGACGTATTTTGTCCGGTACGGATATAACCCGTTTTCCCGTCGATCGTTACTTTATGCCACGACGTGTTCGTGTACGACGTGATCAAAGCAGAAGTGTAATAGACATTTCCGAACGCGAGTGTCGTGACATTCGATGCTTGATCGTCCGGTGCTTGTTTGACGACGAGCGATTCATTCGCCAAGAAGCGTGCACCTGTGATCTTTTTCGTTTCGGTATACGGTGTCAGTGTTGATTTTAAGACATAGCCATTTTTCCCAGCGTAGCTGATCTTTAACCACTGATCGAGACTGCCTGTTACTTGAACGACGGCTGCTTTTGGCAGCTTCGTCACTGTCGCATAAGCGGAACCGGCATCCGATTGGAGTGTCGTATCCGTCGTTGCTTGATAGCGGTGATTATTAACGCTCTCATAGGTGACCGGTGAACCTTGATTGATTTGAACGTAGCCGGTCTTCCCATCGACTGTCAGGCGATGCCATTGCTCGGAATGACCATTCGTGACGACTTGATTCGTCGTGTAGACGTCTCCAGAAGAAAGGCGAACGACGGTTTCTGCTGTCGCATGGTGCGATGCTTTCACTTCGACGGTACGTTCAAGGCGATAATAAGAAGAAGGAATCGATTGCGTCATGACTTTTTCCTTGGCGTAACGTGAAGCGATATAACCCGTCTTCCCGCTGTACGTCACGCGATACCAGTCATCGATCATTCCAGTGACGGTAATGCTTGTACCAGAAGGAATCGTTTTAACGGTCGCGTAAGTGTTTCCGGCATACGAGCGAAGTGGAGTCGAAGCCGTCGTCTGCATGACGATCCGGTCCGATTGGTACTGCACACTCTTGCCTTGGTTGACTGGGATGTAGCCCGTCTTTCCATCTTTGCTTACACGATGCCATTGCTGTCCGTTTGACGTGACGAGCTGTGTCGTGTAATAGATGTCACCGCTCTGCAGTGTTGCAAGTGTCGATGCTTGTGCGTCGGGTGAAGATTTGATGGAAACTGCTTTTTCAAGCTCAAAGCGTGCACCTGCAATTTTCTGCTTCGTTGCAAGTGTCGTAAACGTGTTTGATGCGGCATATCCCGTTTTACCGTTATAACTGACCCGGTACCAATTCCCGATTCGTCCAGAAATTTTGATGACGGTATTGCTCGGGATCGTTTGCACTGTTGCATACGATGGACCCGCATAGGAACGAATCGCCGTCGATGCCGTCGTTTTTAAAGAGAGCTTTGATTCAGTTTCGTACGTAATCGGTGTTACTTGATTGGCTGGTACGAATCCGATTTTGCCTTCCTTCGATACTTGATGCCATGTTTCGCCGAGCGGATTCGTCACACGTGTTTTCGTATAATAGACGTTTCCGGCACTCAGTGTCGCAAGTGTTTTTGCATTCGCGGCAGGTGTCGTTTTGATGACGAGTGGTGATGTCAACAAGAAGCGTGAAGACGGAAGCTTTGTTTTTTCTGTGTACTCTGCCAACGTAGCGGATAAGACATACCCTGTCTTTCCGGCATATGTGACTTGATGATAAATTGCCGTCTTAGCATTCGAAGTGACGACCGTACCTTTTGGTAGACTCGCTAGACTTTGTTTTGCCTCGGCTTGACTGTAAAGTGGTGTCACACTTTTCGTCTGATACCGTGTTTGTGGAATCAGTGTCACATTTTGCTTTTCAGAAGAGGCGAACGCATCTTGATGCATGTAGCCTGTCTCCCCGTCGTACTGGATACTGACCCATTTTTCGATCCGGCCGACGACTTTGACGTCTTTTCCAGATGGAATGGTCTGAACTTTGGGATAACCTGTTCCGGCGTACTGACGCAAGATGAAAGCATCGATCGTTTTTAACGTCGTGTTCGTCACCTTTTTATACGCGACCGCTTTTGCGCCAGCAACGACATAGCCTGTCTTGCCGTCATATTTGACGCGGTACCATGTCTCGCCATATGGATTCGTCACACGTTGTGACGTGTAGTACACATCCTCTTCGTTCAACGTGCCGATCGTCGTTGCAGTATCCACTGCTGTCTTTTTGATCGGTGTCTTTTTGAGGACAAGGTAGCGCTGTCCTGAAACGGATTGTTTCTTTTCGTACAGCGTGAGGTATTTCGACGCAACATATCCCGTTTTTCCAGCATATGTGACCCTTCTGAACGAGCCAGAAGCATACGTGGATGAAACGACAGTTCCGGTCTTGATCGTCAACAAGCGTTTCCGAGAAGATGCCGTCTTATCGTACAGATAACTATCGGTAGACAGACGATAGGTCGTCGCTTTCGTCGTTGCTGCTTCAGCCATCGGGAGAGATGTCAATACGATGCTGAAAACGATGAGAAAGCTTGCGAACACCTTCAAGGTCTTCGAGAATGATGTCGTGTTCAAAGTATCTTTCCTCCTAGTAGATATTCGTCTGGATGGACGGAATCGGCTTCTAGGATGTCTAAGTCTAAGTTGTTAAATCTATTGCCTGTCCTTACTATCGACAATATCGGATTTTTATGAATAAGATGTTGGATATTTTTGAAAAAAGGGGACTGGTTTTTTGAAAAACCCTCCTGTTTTTTAAACAAGAGGGAATATGGTCAGATATTGAGACGTGCGAGGATTTCTGTTAAATTCGTCGTCGGGCGTTCACAAGCAAAATCATGACAGAGGTAAGCCATTGGCTCGTCTGGTTCTGGATAATCCGCGAGGAGTGGGACGTGCGGAAGAAGATCGCGCTTCGTACCGATCAACAAAGCAACTTCCGGTAAGCGTAACTGTTGCAGTTGCTTGATTTCGAGCGGGATGTCTACTTCTTCCGGAAGCAAGATAATCAATTCCTTCGGTTCCATCTGCCGGTAGGTGAAGGTACTGACAAGTGAGGCGAATCCGGTCGGTTGTTGCTCGACTTCCTCTATTAAGGTTGCGAGAGCCCGTTCAGCACTCTCTTGATAAACGAGACGACCAGTAAGACGACTGAGCGTGAAAAGGGCGTTCAAGGCAACGCTATTTCCGGCAGGTGTGACGCCATCATACAGATCGAGTGGACGAACAAGTAGTTTGTCGGAGCGTGACGACGTCAGATAAAAATAACCATCTACTGTCTGGAATTGATCCTGCAGCACATCTGCGAAAGCTAAAGCTTCCTTTAGATGGAGAGCATGGTGTGTAGACTGGAATAGTTCAAGATGTGCATCAATCATGTACGCATAGTCATCGAGGAAACCGTGACCGGTCACTTGGCCATCGCGGTAATGGACAGCAAGGTGCTGTTCGGTACGAACGAATCGTTCGAGTGACGTCATGGCACGCGTTGCGACATGCGTATAATGCGGTTCGCCAAACACACGACCGGCTTTAGCGAACGTCGAGATCATCATCGCATTCCACGATGTCAACCGTTTATCATCACGGAACGGTCGCATGCGTTCATTTCGCGCACGAAGAAGAATTTGGCGCTCGTGTTCGAGTTGCGACGCTGTTTCAGCAAGCGACAAGTGAATAAAACGTGCGAATGCCTCGAGTGTTCGTCCTGTCCGGTAAAAGACGTTCCGTCCCTCAAAGTTTCCCGATGATGAAGCATGATAGAAGCGGGGGAACAGCGCGTTTGGTCCGAGTAAATCGGTCAGCTCACGCTCCGTGAACGTATAAAAATGTCCTTCGCCCCCTTCGCTATCTGCATCCAGTGCAGCATAAAAGGTGCCGTCCGGTGCGGTCAGCTCCTGTTCTACAAACGTCAGCACTTCTTCTGCATAGCGACGGAAGCGAATTTGACCCGATGCTTGATACGTTTCGATGCATACTGTCGCAAACCAGGCATTGTCATAGAGCATCTTCTCGAAATGAGGAATTTCCCACTTGGCATCGACCGTGTAGCGGAATAGACCGTAGCCGACTTGATCCGTCATCCCGCCGTCACGCATCGCGATCAGCGATCGCATGACCATATGAAGTGCCGTCTCGTCTTCCGCGAACTGATAATAATCGAGCAAGAAACGGAGCAGGGCAGGCGACGGGAACTTCGGTGCCTCTCCGAATCCGCCATGTTGACGATCAAATCGTCGCATCGCTTGATCGAAAGTGTCATGAATGATCGATTCATTCCAAGTACGGGTAGACGTCGCAGGCTGCAATACGTCGCGAAGCGTCTGCGACATATTCTGACCGACTTGTGCGATTTTCTCTGGTGAACGGCGGAATTGTTCGCTGAGCTGGAGTGTCACTTGACGAAAACTCGGACGATTGAACTGAGGCGTTTTTGGAAAATACGTGCCGATATAAAATGGTTGTTGATCCGCTGTCATGAAGACGCTCAGCGGCCAGCCGCCTTGTCCATTCATGACTTGAGCAGCCGTCATGTACAAATGATCGATGTCGGGACGTTCTTCTCGGTCGACTTTGATCGAGATATAGCGTTCATTTAAGAGTCGTGCCGTTTCTTCATCTTCGAAACTTTCGCGAGACAGCACATGGCACCAGTGGCACGTCGAATACCCGATCGATAAAAAGATTGGCTTACCAGTCTCGCGTGCGGCAGTGAAGGCATCCTCACCCCAGGGATACCAATCGACAGGGTGGTGGGCATGTTGCAATAGATAGGGACTCGTTTCATGGATAAGTCGATTCGACATGATGGATTTCCCTCGTTTCTTCTATAGTAATGAGTCCTCTTCACGATACTCGGCTTTTGTAGCAGGTGCAACTCTGATTCCAAGACGAGGGAAAACGATTTCCCAAAAGAAAGATTGACTTTATAAAAGAAAGTATGATAAATTAATATAAGTCATGAATCGGGGATGATCACTCATGTGAGAATCTTCAATCCATATCATACAATTAAATCGACAGGTCAGGATTTTTAGACCGCTACTGACAAATGAGTCAGACATAAGTCATCGCTTTTATTTTGTCCTTCTTCATACTACGGGAAGAAGTCGACCCAGCAAGATAAACCTTCCAATCGATACTTTTCCGCTCATTCCCGAGCTATTTCTAAAAATCCCAGTATCATGCGTCCGTTGCAGACGCATCACGATTCTTGCTAAAATGCTTGATTCAGCTGGCGCGGCCAAGGAGCCGTAACAACGAAAGAGAGGTAGGGCTTTCGTCGTTTCAGGTGTTTTGATCACCTGTAATCCTCGATTCTCATGACAACCAAAAACAACGACACGCTGATGAGGCGTTTTTTTTATGCCTTTTTTCGGGTAAAGCGGAAAGAAGGGGGTGACGACATGCCATGGAATGAGAACAACTATCCGGATTCATTCAAGAACTTTGATCCACCGCTTCGAAAAAAAGCGATTGAGATCGCGAACACTTTGTTAGAAGAAGGGTATGAAGAGGGACGCGCTATTCCGATTGCGACATCACAAGCTGAAAAATGGTACGAAAGTCACAAAAACGAACAATAAAATATTGTAATCGGTACCATTTCTTTCTTTTACGAAGGATGGTATCTTTTTTACGAAAAATATACACTCTTTTGAATATAATCTGATATTATAAAGAAGTGTCAGAAAATTCAATAGGGGGTCACATCATGAAATACGGCAGTACGTTTGGAAAGTGGGCATTGGCCGGAGTATTGACTGCAGGAATCCTTCCACAAGCGGGTCTTGTCGGGGCAGAAGGCGAAGGCGTCATCTTGTCTGAATACATAGAAGGAACAAGTAACAACAAGGCAATCGAGCTATACAATGGATCGGGGCAAATCATTGATTTAGCAGACTATACACTCGTTCAATACACGAACGGTGGACCATCTGAGTCCAAAATCACATTATCGGGGAAAGTAGATCCAGGTAAAACATTCGTTATCGCGAATGCAAGTGCGAATGCAGACATCAAAGCAAAAGCGCAAATGACGACGGGTTCGTTGAACTTCAACGGAAATGATCCAGTTGCATTAAAAAAGGGCGACGTCGTTCTTGATATCATCGGACCGATCGGTTCATCAGTTGATTTCGCAAAAGACACGACACTTGTTCGGAAATCAGGTGTTACATCAGGTGTTAAGACGTATGAACCATCACAGTGGACGAGCTTTCCTGTCGATACACTGACGAATCTCGGTAGCCATCAGACGGAAGGCGGCGATATTCTCGTTGCACCAACGGCTACTCCAGTTGGTGAGGTCGAGCGTGGGGACCAAGTGACACTGTCAGGTGAAGGAACGATTCATTATACAGTTGATGGTACGACACCGACTGTTGACAGTCCGGTTTACACATCACCGATTACGATCAATGACGAAGTGACGATTCAAGCGGTTGCTGTCAAGGATGGGAAAACGTCAGCTGTCTCGACATTCAAGTACTACATCGCACCACCAATCACTAAAATCAGCAGTATCCAAGGCGTCGCGCACACATCACCATACGCAGATCAACTCGTCCGGACGACGGGCGTCGTCACGTATGTCGTTGATGCGAACAACTTCTATATGCAGGATCCAAATCCGGATAACGACAGCCGGACATCAGAAGGTATTCTCGTCTACGCGAAAAACCACGGTGCTGCCGTTGGACAAAAGGTCGCGACGACAGGTTACGTCAAGGAATGGATCCTTGGCGGATACAGCGATAAATTCGATACGGATCTAGCCGTTACGGAAATCAGTACGGTCAATCTCGTAAAGGGTGCGCTCAACGAAGGGTTACCAGCGAGTATCGTCCTTGGTGATAAAGGCGTCTTGATTCCGACTCAAGTCGTCGATAACGATTCCTTCGCTCAGTTTGACCCGGAAGAAGATGCGATCGATTTATACGAAAGCTTAGAAGGCATGCGTGTTGCTTTACCGAACGCGATCGTCACAGGACCACAAGCGAACCGGACGATCCCAGTTCGTACACAAACAGACGCAAATAAGGTCTATACGAAACGTGGCACACCGATTCTGACGAAGGACAACGTCAATCCGGAGCGCTTGTTCGTCGAGATGGGAAGTTCATCGTATCGTGCGAAAGCCGGAGACACATTCGATGGAACGATTGAGGGTGTCATGAGCTACAACTATTCGGCTTACAAAGTACTCGCAAAAGCAGCAGACCTTCCGAAACTCGTTACGAGCGAAGTGGAACGTCAACCGACGAACATCGAAACGGGTGAATCACGCCTGACTGTCGCTTCATACAATGTCGAGAACTTCGCGTCGACAGCGGATGCTGGAAAAGTTGATCGTGTCTCGGAAGGCATCGCGACATTCCTGAAGACACCAGACATCGTTGGTTTGACAGAGATGCAGGATAACGACGGCGCAACGGATAGCGGCACAGTCGACGCTTCGAAATCATTTGAGACATTGATCGCAGCGATTGAAGCAAAAACAGGTGTCCGGTATGCGTATACGGACATCGCACCAGAAGATAAAAAGGACGGCGGGCAACCAGGCGGAAACATCCGTGTCGGGTTCCTCTACAATCCAGCACGTGTATCACTCGCACCAGGAGAAAAAGGTGGAGCGACGGAAGCCGTGGCAGTTGAAAATGGCAAGCTGACGAAAAACCCGGGTCGCATTCAGCCGACGGATCCGAACTTCGCGAGTTCGCGGAAACCGCTCGTCGCGGAATTCCTCTTCAATGGTGATTCATATCATGTCATCGTCAACCACTTCAACTCAAAAGGTGGCGATGGAGCTGACTTCGGTAAAAACCAACCGGTCGTTCGTAAGAGTGAGGTCCAGCGTCATGCGATTGCGAACATCGTCCAAAACTTCGTCTCTGAATTGAAGACGGAAGTCAAAGATTCGAATGTCGTCGTTCTTGGTGACCTCAACGACTTCCAGTTCTCAGAAACGTTAGACATCCTGAAAGGGAAAAATCTCTGGAATACAGTCGATGATCTTCCGAAATCTGAGCGTTACTCATACGTCTACAACGGAAATGCGCAAGTGCTCGACCATATCTTAATTTCGAATAACTTGAAGTCGTATACATCGTCAGATATCGTCAACATCAACTCGGATTACATGGAAGCAGACGGTAGCGCGAGTGACCACGATCCAGCGATCATCTCGATTCAAGGTGCACAAACGGCAGTACCGGTCAAAGGAAAAGCAGAAATCGGCATCTGGCGTGCTGTTCAAAAAGGGAAGCATATCTTCATTGAACGTAAATTGGGTCGCAACTGGGATAAAGCCAGTGAAACACACGCCGATCAACAAGGTGAATTGCTCGCACTTCGCGTGTCTCAAGGGCGTCCATATATTCAAGTGAAGACAATCAAAGGCAAAACGATCTGGCTTGAATTGTCGAACAAATACAAACTAGCTGAAACAACGAAATACCAATAAAATCAAAAAAAGCGGACTTAACGGTCCGCTTTTTTGCGTGCTGGGATAAAGAGTAAAAGAAGTGAGAGTGTACTGATCGAGAGTGTGGAAATTAAGGCAACGGGTAACGGGATGGCACGGAACATATACGTGAAGTGAATGATGATCAATAATAGAATGATAGCGAGACCAGGAATGAATTGTTTTGAGAGCAACATACCGGAACCTGGAACGAGTATTTCAAATCCAAGTCGTTGATTGAGACGAACATCTTCGTGGGCATTGGCTAAGCTAAAGGATACAGTCAAGGCGACAAGGATCATCCAGCCGGAGAATAAGTATTGTTGAATGGGTAAAAAGGCAATGGATTCATAAATGAAATACAGTAAAACCATAGGTCAGCTCCTTCATATCATTATGTTATTTGGAAAAGCATTGAAAGTTTGGCTTACGAATTTTAATGATACCGAGTCAAGATTAGGAGAGCAACCAAAATTCGCTGAGAATGAAATAAAAGAATGTTCACACATTTTAAGAAAAGGGGAATATACTTTAGTCTCTGTACTAAATGTTTTCAAGAATCGTTTAAAAGAAAGCATTTCACTAAAGGAAGAGCGTTCTCATGAAATGTGTCAGGTTTGTGGACGGAAGATGTGATTTAGACAAATGAGAGCCGATGACTGTTCGGGGGGAACAATTTCTTTTAAAATAAAGGTAATGAGATTAAAGGAGGCGAAACGACGACATGAAAAAATGGTTGATCATCGGAGTAGCAGCGGTAGCCTTTTTCGGCTACGAAAACATTCCAATGGAACAGGCAGAAGCCGATTACCCGAAAAGTGGCGGCAAGCTGATTGATCGATATAGCAGTGAGTATCCCGGATATGACTGGGAAGTCAGACGGACTTCAACGGAAGAATTCGTCGCCTTAACGAAGGATGGTAAGGACTACGGCAAATATCGTTTCAAAAACGGTGTGACGACACAAGGTGCAGTATTGAATAAGGATACGGAATCCTCCTTGAAGAAAAAGGGGTGGTCCGCAGTGAAGTCCTATCGTAAAGGCAACACAAACTACATGTTGAATCTGGACCATGCCGCCGTTTATGAGAAGAAAGGCAACTATGTGACGTACTTTTTCGATCAACATGACGGCAATAAAGTCAAAGCGACACTTGCGATTCCGAAAGACGTCGAAGCGAAGAAAAAAGGCTTCTACGGTACATCGTCAAATGCGCTACGGACGACGGATGAGAAACTGATGCTTCGCTTGATGAACTGGGAACGCGCTGATTATAAGTTGAATCCGTTAGCACCGTACACAGCATTGAAGCCGGTCACCCGTGGTCACAGCGAAAACATGGCGAAACATAATTTCTTCTCGCATACAGATCCACAAGGTCGTGATCCGTTCGACCGGATGAAACGCGGAGGAATCACGTTCAGCTATGCTGGCGAAAACCTCTCGATGGGGTATCCGAACGTCTTTGCGGCGCATTGGGGCCTAATGAATTCACAAGGACACCGAGAAAATATTTTGAAAAAAGAGTACAAACAAGCGGATGTTGGTGTGGCATTTCGTGACAACGCACCGTACTTCACGATTAATTTCCGAACACCCTGAATAGATGAAAAAGAGGACATATCATGCGATATCGTCCTCTTTTTCATGAGATTGTTTGTTCTATACTAAAGGTAGGGGGTGGGGAGTTTGGAAATCCGTCGATTGAATCCAGAAGATGCAGTAATTTATAAAGCGTTACGATTAGAAGCGTTGCAGAATCATCCGGAAGCATTCGGTTCTGATTATGATGCAGAAAAAGATCGGCCGGTCGACCAGTACGCTATGCGTTTTCAAAGTGAACAAGCAGCGACGTTCGGTGCGTTTCATGAAGGAGAGCTCGTCGGTGTCGTCACGATTGTCTGCTCCGATCCGGTCAAGATGCGACATCGAGCGAATTTATTCGCGATGTACGTCACACCACGCGCCCGAAAACAACAGGTCGGACGGCAACTCGTAGAAGAGGCATTACGTACATTAAAGCAGCATCCTGTGATCGAGCAAGTCCATCTCTCGGTCGTCCGGACGAATGAAGCTGCTAAAGCGTTGTATCGATCACTTGGTTTTGAATCATACGCGATCGAACCACGGGCGCTGAAAGTCGATGATACCTATCATGATGAAGAGCTGATGTGGTATCGGTTCTAACACAAAACAACCGGATTTCAAAGAGATTGTCTCTTTGGAATCCGGTTGTTTTTTATCAGTTTGCCCATTCAGGCTTGCTGAAACCTTTGAATGATTTTTCGATGACTGTGTTGAATGCATCGGATTCGACAGCTGTCTTCAGGTCTTTTGCGACTTGTGAGTCTGCATCTTTCGTTTGGACAGCAATGAGGTTCCGGTATTGTTCGTCCATCGTCTCAAGTGCTAACGCATCGAGTAAATCGAATTTCGCAGCCAAAGCGAAGTTCCCTGGAACGGCTGAGATATCGACGCTTTCGACGGCGCGTGGTAGTTGAGCCGCCTCGAGTGGTTTAATGACGAGTTTCTTCGGATTCTTAACGATATCTTTCTCTGAAACAGTCAGTGGATCGACATCTGGCTTCAGTTCGATCCAGCCTTGTTCTGCCAAGAGGTTCAGCGCGCGTGCCTGGTTCGTCGGATCATTCGGCGTCGCGACTTCAGCACCCGTCTTGACGTCGTCAAGTGTCTTCGCCGTCTTACTATATAGTCCCATCGGTGCCGTCGGGACAGTGATGAGTCCTTTAAGGTCGAGCTTCTTTTCTTTAGAGAACGTCTTCAGGTAAATCGAGTGTTGGAATAAGTTAGCATCGATATTGCCGCTACCGAGTGCGATGTTCGGTTGGATATAATCGCTGAATTCGACGATTTCGACTTTATAGCCTTTCTTTTCGAGTTGCGGTTGAATCGCTTGTTTGACCATGTCGCTATAAGGGCCGCTTGTCGCCCCAATCTTGATCGTCTTGTCTTTTTCATCAGCACTGCTGTCTCCGCATCCTGCGAGGATTCCTGCACCAAGTAAGGCTGTCGCTAAAAAGGCATATCGTTTTTTCATGATTCAACTCTCCCTTTATATGTATGATTAGCGCTTGTCTGTTTTTCGCGCCAGTTGATTGCCAAGTGCTTGAATGCTCTGGACGATGACGATGAGGACGACGATCGTCACGATCATGATGAGATTATCATAGCGATAATAGCCGAAGCGGATCGCGAGGTCACCGACACCTCCGCCGCCGACGATCCCAGCCATTGCCGAGAAGCCGATCAAACTGATCGTCGTTAGCGTGATGCCCTGAATGATGCCAGGGAGTGCTTCTGGTAAAAGGATACTGACGATGATCCGTAATGGTTTCGCACCGCACGCTTCCGCTGCTTCGATCAAACCAGGTGGAATCTCACGCAGTGATGTTTCGACGAGTCGTGCGAGAAACGGAATCGCTGCGACACTGAGGCTGACGGATGCTGCTGTCGGACCAATCGTATTATCAAGCAAAAATTTCGTTAATGGAATGAGGGCAACAAGCAAGATGATGAACGGCAAGGACCGGACGATGTTGACGACGAAGTCAAGGACACGTCGGATGGCAATGTTTTGAAAGAATAAACCGCGGTCGGTGACGAACAGGAGAATCCCGAGTGGAATCCCGACGACCAATGCGAAGGCAAGCGAAATGCCAACCATCCACGCCGTCTCACCAAGTGCCTTCAACAACTCTGGTAACATCGTTTGTATACGATCAAGCCACATCCTGAATCACCTCGAGCGTATGAAGTTCCGCCGCAAGCCAGTCGAGAGCAGGTGCGATTTGATCGGAGGATCCCGTCAAGCTGACGATTAGGACACCAAAAGCGACGTCTTGGATGTAATCGACTTTTCCGTGCAGGATGCTGACCGAGATATCGTATCGACGGATGGCTTCCGACAACGTACTTTCACCGGTCTTCTCGCCCGTGAACTGTAGGCGGATGATCTTTCCCGGTGTCGCTTGCAAGATGCGTTCCGGTAGCTCGATCTGGAGTGCCGTGTCGACGTAATGTTGTGTCACCGGATGTTTGGCTTGACTGAACAAATCGTATGTAGAGGCAACTTCGACGACTTCCCCTTGAGACATGACCGCGACACGATGGCAAATCTGTTTGACGACATCGATCTCATGCGTGATGAGGACGATCGTCAATCCGAGTCGTTCATTCAAATCTTTCAACAAATCTAAAATCTGCAGCGTCGTGACCGGATCAAGGGCAGAGGTCGCTTCGTCACATAACAAGACGGTTGGATCATTCGCGAGTGCCCGGGCAATCCCAACGCGCTGTTTCTGTCCGCCGCTCAACTGACTCGGGAAGTTCGTCTCGAATCCTTCGAGTCCGACGAGCGAGACGAGTTCACGGATCCGTTCCGGAAAATCTGCTCGTTTGACGCCGGCAGCCTTCAGTGCAAAAGCAATGTTATCTGCGACATTACGCGACTGGATCAATTGGAAATGCTGAAAGATCATTCCTGTCCGCAAGCGAAGTTGACGCAAATCTGCTTTTGACATCCCGCCGAGCGAGACACCGTCGACCTTTACCGTTCCTTGTGTCGGATGCTCGAGACCGTTGATCAGACGAAGCAACGTACTCTTACCGGCACCGGATTCACCGATGATCCCAAAAATTTCTCCTTTTTGAATCGTCAAATCGACATCTCGTAATGCAAAAATCGGGGTCCGGTCTCGGACGAACCGTTTCGTAATCTGTTTGAATTCAATCATCTGCTCATCTCCTCATACAAAAAAAGTCGCTTTTTCCTAGTAGCAGAGCAACCAGAAAAAGCGACGAAAGTGTAAGATTTCGTAACTTATCTCTCAGAATGAATCCATTCTGTAGGATGTGGCACCGTTCCTGATAGGTGGTTGCCGGACGTCGTTGGGCCTAATCCCTCGGTCGCTCTCGATAAGTAGTTATGCTGTTGGGATTTACTTTAACGGAAATGATTCCCATCTGTCAAATGTTTTTTCAGAATTATTCTGCAACAGGTGTCCGGAACAGGTTGAGCGTTCCGATTCGATCGACGGCTTCTTCTAGACGTTCGACGTCAGCAATCAAGCTGATCCGGACGTAGCCTTCGCCGTATTCGCCGAAGAAGGATCCAGGGGTTACAGCGACGTGTGCTTCGTCAAGCAGGTGATCGGTGAAGCTTTGGGACGTGTAACCTTCAGGAACAGGAA
Source organism: Exiguobacterium sp. BRG2 (assembly GCF_031844245.1). Lineage (NCBI taxonomy): Bacteria > Bacillati > Bacillota > Bacilli > Caryophanales > Exiguobacterium > Exiguobacterium sp. BRG2. Next base: position 18,615 of record NZ_JAUZUW010000004.1, on the reverse strand, counting down.
GCCAGACGAAGAAGGAACCGCCCGGACGTGGTCCACTCCAGCCAATCGCATCGAGTTTCGCGAACAACGCATCGCGTCGTGTTTCGTACAGACTACTTAACTCGCGGACACATGTCTGGTCACTCGTCAGAGCGACGGTCGCTGCATGTTGGATCGGTGTGAAGGCACTGACGTAGAGATGTTCCTGATACGTCTCGATGCTTGAGATGACGGACGGATTTCCGATCGCGAAAGCGATTCGGAAGCCAGACATGTTGAAGCGTTTCGAGAGTGAGAACAACTCGATTCCGACCTCCTTCGCCCCTTCCGTCTGCAAGAAGCTTCGTGTGGGACCATCAAAGCTGATGCCACCGTAGGCTAAATCATGGACGACACAAATATCATGGGCATCCGCGAAGGTAACGGTCTGTTCGAAGGCTTCTGCTGTCGCTGTCGCACCTGTCGGATTACTCGGGTAATTGAGGAACAACATCCGGGCGCGCTCGACATCTGTCGTATCAAGTAAATCGTAATCCGGCAGGAAGTTATTTTTCTCAAGCAATGGAAGCGTAATCGGGTAAGCGCCAGCAAGTGCTGCTCCAGACAGGTAATCCGGGTACCCCGGATCCGGGACGATGACACCTTCTCCAGGATTGACGATCGTTTGTGGTAAGGCGACGATTCCGGCTTTACTACCGAGAAGAATTGCGACCTCGGTTGCCGGATCGATCGTGACGCCGAATTCGTTCGCATAAAAGCTCGCGACGGCTTGCTTTAGAAAATCATGTCCACGAAATGGTGGATATTGAAGGTTTGTTGGCTCATCGATCGCCTGTTTCAAGGCGTCGAGAATATGTACGGGCGTCGTTTGATCGGGTGTTCCTTGACCAAGGGTAATGACATCATGCCCGGCAGCTTTCACAGCACCGATCCGGTTCGCAAGTTCAGCGAAAACGGGAGCAGGAAGCCGATCGATGGCGATGGATGGAGCGAAATGTTTCATGGATGTGTGCCTCCTTCGTAGTATTGTCGTCAAGGATAACGAATATTCAGTCAAAAGAAAAGAACTTTTTTGAAATTCAAAAAAATCGTCCAATAAACAGGTACAGATATGTGGAGCGGGAATAGAGAGTAGGGAGAGGAGTGAGGAGATGAAGCGAGCTAGCTGGAAAGAAGCAGTCGTCTATCAAGTCTATTGGCGCAGTTTTAAGGATTCGAATGGGGACGGCATCGGTGATTTGCGAGGTGTCATCGACAAGCTAGATTACATCGCATCGCTTGGTGTCGATATCGTCTGGTTAAATCCATGTTACCGTTCTCCAGACATCGATAATGGCTATGATATTGCCGATTATTACACGATCATGGACAAGGCGGGGACGATGGGCGATCTACAAGAGTTGATCACAGCGGCTCATGCACGCGGCTTAAAGATAATTCTTGATTTGGTCGTCAATCATACGAGTGACCAGCATGACTGGTTCCGTCAGTCGCGGGACCGAATCCACGACAAGGATGATTGGTACATCTGGAAAGATGGAACGAAAGAGACGCCCCCGAACAATTGGCGGTCTTACTTTGCGCCGAGCCCGTGGACGTGGAGTGAAGAGCGCGAACAATATTATTTCCATTCCTTTGCGAAAGAACAACCGGACTTAAACTGGGAACAACCGGCTGTCCGGCAAGCGATCTACGACATGATGAACTGGTGGATCGCTCAAGGGATTGACGGTTTCCGGATGGACGTCATCAACTTGATCAAAAAACGTTCGCTTGAGGATGTCGTCAATCCGTTTAATCTATCGTATCTCGGGAATCAACCAGGTGTGCACGACTTCCTTCAGGAAATGCATGCGAACGTCCTTGCCGGGAAAGATTTGTTCACGGTCGGTGAGATTCCGTTCGTCGGTCCAGAAGACGGTCTGTTATATGTCAGTGAAGAACGTGAAGAACTTCGAACGCTGTTTCACTTCGAAATCGCGGACGACATGGAGGCAATGGACCTTTTACGATTCAAGGAAATTCAGAAACGATGGTATGACGTCTTATACCCATTAGGTGTCAATTCACAGTTTCTCAACAATCACGATCATACGCGACAAGTGACCCGCTTCGGCAGTGAACGATACCGAGTCGAGAGTGCGAAACTACTCGGTTTGATGTTGCATACATTACCTGGCATTCCATACGTGTATCAAGGAGAAGAGATTGGGATGACGGGGATTCGCTTCTCGGATCCGTCGCTCTATCAAGACGTCGCCTTTCGCAATCGATACGCGGAGCGCGTCGCTGGCGGCGAGGATCCGGAGGTCGTACTCTCGTCAATGCAGTTACTCGCACGCGATAACTCCCGCACGCCGATGCAGTGGGACGGTACGCACGCGGCAGGCTTTACGAGTGGGAAACCGTGGTTAGCGGTCAATCCGAATTACACGGACATCAATGTCGCGCAAGCAGAAGCCGATCCATCATCAGTCCTTGCCTTTTACCGAGCATTGATTCAGATGCGAAAGGATCATCCAATCATGGTCTATGGTACGTATCGCGACTTAGCTCTTCATGATCCGTATCTCTACATCTATGAGCGGGAACTAGAGGGAGAAGTGTGGCGGATCGTTCTCAACGTGCATGACGAACCGATGCAAACTGCCTTCGTTTTATCGCAAGATAAGTTGCTTGTGTCGAACTATCCAGATGTCTCGGATGAACTACGTCCTTATGAAGCACGTGTATATCGATATGCTGTTACAGAACAGAATTGAACTACTGGACGAAAAAACATCCGCGACGTGTCAGGAACGCGTACGGATGTTTTTTCGTGTGTTATTTGAAAGGTGACGATTTTTTCGTCTGTAAGACGTGCGTGAATCGATCGACGGCTTGGCGCATCTCGTAACTTGGTCCAAGGATGAGGGGACCATGTCCGACGGCAAGAATATCCGGAGACAGTTCCGTTAATTGATCAGCGGAGCGAAGAGCAACGTCTGGATCCCATGTCGCAAGTGCTGGGAACGGAAATTGCCAACGGACGTCACCGGAGACAGCGAGTCCCCCTTGTGTCTGAAAGGCATCTCCGGCGATCAGCATCCGACTACCTTCATGCCAAAGAGAAATCGAACCAGGTGTATGACCTGGCGAAGCGATGACGCTGAGGCTACCGACTTGTTGACCACTTTCGAGCAATCGATCTGGACGTGTTTTGATGTTTTTCGGAATACCGCCTTTTAAAGGGGTCGTTTCGCCTTCGCGTAGCGTCTCGTCCCCACTGAGCAATGCGGCATCACGGTAACTGATGCAGACTTGAGCGAGAGGAAAGGCATTCGCAAGGAAATCGAGCGAGCCGACATGATCGGCATGTGCGTGTGTCAGGATAATTGCGCCGAGCGGTTTTTCTTGCTTTCGAATATAGTGATAAAGCGCCTTTGCGTTGATTCCGAGTCCGGCGTCAATCAATGTCAAACTGTCTGCTTCTTCAAACAGGTAGCAATTGACCGGGAAAAAGGATGGGGTCGTCTGCAATTGGTGTAAACGTTCGATGATCGTGACACGCATCGGCTTCACTCCTTCAAAAAATAAATAGACTTCTTCTTTAGTATCGTCTGTTTTTGAATAGGCGTCTAGACGGATTATGTGTAAAAAGAGGCACCATCTATTACTAGATGATCCCTCCCTTGCTAATTATTCAAATGTCACCGCGAAGACAGCACCGGCATGTGGTGCATCATCTCCGTTGGCAGCTGTCGTGACGAGTAAGCGATCTTCGTAAAAAATCGGACATGTCGGATTCGAGACAGGGAAGTCGACATGATCCAGTTTTTCGCCCGTCGTGAGATTCCAACGTGTAATACATGATCCGGCGTAATGTGCGATCCAAGCATGACCTTCAGCATCCTTCGTCATACCATCCGGGAATCCTTCTTCCTCTTCGAGATCAACGGCGACGCGTTTATTCGAAAGTGGGGCATCGGGAGCGTAGTCGAAGGCATAGACTTTTTTCGTTGGTGTATCGATATGATAGAGCGTCTTGCCATCTTCTGACCAGACGAGTCCATTGGAGTTCGTCAAGTCTTCGTGTAAAACATCGATGGAACCGTCATGACGCAGACGGAACAGCCCAGCTGTTTTACCGTCTTCTTCATTAATGCTACCAGCGACATATTGTCCGGTCGGATCGAGCTTGCCATCGTTCATCCGATCAGAATCCGGTAATGACAATTGATGTTCGAGAGACAGATGTCCTTCCTTGAGATCGAACGTGCCAAAGCCATGTGCTGATGTGACACGCAATAAGTCCGGAGCGTCCGTCAAGGCAATCGATGTAATAGCGCTTGGCAACGTATATGGTTTAAGTGCTTCTGTAACAAGATCATATGAAAAGAGCAGTTGATTCGGAATATCGACGAAATAAAAGCGTTTTGTTTTTGCGTCGTAAACAGGGGATTCACCTGTCTTGCAGGTGATATCAATGAATAGGGAAACGGTCATGAGTACTCTTCCTCCTAAGCGGACGGCTCTACATGCTGTCCAAGTAATAACAATTTAGTATACCTGTTTTGATACGCAATCAAACCTAAGTCAAGGTGTACACTCGCAACGACTTTGGGAAAAGAAACGTTAAAAAAATAGCCTGCTTCCGAAGCAGACTATCGGTATGAACGTGACGTCAGCGGCTTTTCACCAGCAGGTTGACCGCTTCCTTCACGAGTTCTTCTGTTTGTCCATCGCCGTTTTGTTCTGCTTCCTTGACACACTCGATCAAATTCGAGCTAACGACGACGCCGATCGTCCGGTCAATCGCAGAACGGGCAGCGGAGAGCTGGGTGATGACATCGCGGCAATCTTGCCCTTCTTCCATCATCCGTAAAATACCTCGTAACTGTCCTTCAATCCGACTAACACGGTTTTTCATCTTCCGATCATAATCCATCTTTATTCCTCCGATTCCCGTTGACCTGACGTCATGTAGTATCTTTATGCTATGCCCATTACGGTATTGCTGTCAATTCAGCAGAATTTTAAGCTATACTTTTAATAGAATGAGGGAATATGGACGTGGTGAAGTTTTTTACTTAGAAAATGGGTGAAATCGAAAACGATTTGGTGTCAGCTTGCGTATACTATATGATAGGGCTGACGTCAGAAGGAGGAGAAGGATGCACACTCAATCCGATGAATCGCTTTATCATCTGATGCGTAGCGGTGACGAGCAAGCTCTCGAGACATTATACGATAAGTACGAGAGGTTATTGTTTTCATTCGCCCATCGCTTTACGAATAATGACCGGTTGTCCGAAGAAGTCATACAGGAAGTATGGATGAAGATTTGGAACGGTCGTGTTGATTTTGATACACAAAAAGGAAAGTTTTCATCGTGGATTTTAACGATTACACGTAACGCGGCACTCGATTGTCTCCGTCGTGAAAAACGACAACCGACGATCGAAGTCGAAGAGCGGGATGGTGAATACGACGAGCCGGTCGAGCGGACGGTCATGCAGCGTGAAACGGCTGCTGAAGTACGCGGCGCGGTCAGTGAATTGAAGCCAGAACAGCAAGAGCTGATTGAACTCGTTTACTTCCAGGGGATGACACAACAACAGATTTCAGAGCAGCTCGATTTACCTCTTGGAACGGTCAAGACGCGAATCAGGAGCGCGATTCAAGCATTACGAAAACGAATGGATGGGAGGGAACGAGATGGAAGAACGTTGTCATGACTTAATCGATTATTTTAATGGAACATTATCCGCAGCTGATCGCGACGCGTTCGAAGCGCATCTTTCGACGTGCGAAGAATGTCGTGAAGCGCTTTTAGAAATGGAAGAACTCATGCTTCCCATCGCTGAATCGCTTCCGGAGCGACCCGTTCCTGCAGGTATGAAAGCACGAATTCTTGGAGAAGTCCTTGGTTCATCAGAGGCAGTGTCTCCGAAGGAAGCACCGATGACTACTCCGGTAGACATTAAAAAAGCACGTCAGCAACAAACGAAGAAGAAGAGTGTGCCACTCGGTTGGTTGATGAGTATCGCCGCTGCCTTGATTCTCTCGCTTGGTGCGAATGCCTACTTCCTGTCACAGGAAGAGAGCACAGATACACCAGAGACGTTAGCCATGGATGAGATCAAAGGGATGGGGAACTTTGAAAGTACCGAGTCCATTAAAGGATCGAGCATGATTTTCACGCAAAACGATAAATCGTATATGCTCGTTCAACTGAAAGATTTACCACCGCTTCAAAAAGGTCAGCTCTATCAATTGTGGACGCTCGAAGGAGAGACACCTACTGCGAACGGTGTCATCGAAAAAGATGGAGAGGCAGCAGCTGTCTTCCCGCTTAAAGGAGACGGAAAAGTTGATGCCGTCGCCATCACGGTCGAACCCGAACCGGATTTAGAAAAACCGACGGGTGAAATCGTCGCATCGGTAGCACTCTAAAAATGATGTTTAACGGATCCGTCTCGAGCGGATCCGTTTTTGTGTAAGATGTCGAGTGGATTAGGTAAAAAAGTGATGGAATGATAAGAAATCAAACGAATTTCTAAATTTCACTGAAAAAAAGAGTCAGAGCAGACGATAGTTAGGAGAATGACATTTCATAAGGAGAGACCTCATACAATGAATGAATGGATCATCTTAACGAAACACTACGAAGTGACATTGGTCGTGTTATCGGTGCTCGTTGCCATCCTCGGCTCATATGGTTCACTGGAGTTAAATCGTCGTCTAGCGAAAGCGACTTCCTTAAAGAAGCGTGCCTTGTTCCTCTCGTCGTTGACGATGGGGTTATCGATCTGGGGAATGCATTTCGTCGGGATGGGGGCATTCTCTCTGTCCGTCACGGTTCGCTATGATTGGTTTTTAATGTTCTTATCCGTCATTCCCGCTATTTTGGCTGCTTTCATTGCCTTTCATTTGTTGTACTCGTCGACGATTACGCGAAAGAAGGTCATTTTAGCAGGATCCCTGATGGGGTGCGGAATCGCTACGATGCATTACCTTGGAATGATGGCGATGGAGTTCGGTGGAGCCGTTCGGTATGAGAAGAGTTTATTTTTTTTATCCGTCCTGATTGCAGTCACTGTCGCCTATATCGCCTTGCTACTGCTTCATCGCTTGAGACATGTCGATAAGAAACGAATCTTGATTCCCATCGCAGTCGTGATGGGGTTTGCCATCTCTTCGATGCATTATGTCGGAATGCTCGGCACATCGTTCTGTATTCCAGCCTCAGATGCCGGACTTATCGGTGATGCTCCAATCACGTCGAACATCTTAAACGAAGTCGCGATACCGGTCTTCTTGATTCTCGTGTTGATTGCAGGTCTCTACATTCACCTCGAACGTCGTGCACTGCAGATGATGGCGTATACCGATCATCTGACGGGATTACACAACCGACGATGGCTCGATCATCACATGACAAGAGTCGATGCCCAGTATGGTCGTGCTAAGCAGGAAATGGCGATGGCGTTACTTGATCTTGATGGATACAAATGGGTCAATGACACCTTCGGATTCGATAAGGGAGATGCGGTCATCCGCCAATTCGCAGAACGGATGTTACAGACGTTGAAGGAAGATGAAGCGTGTATTCGTTATAACGGGACGCAGTTCTTCCTCATCAAACGTGTCTCACAAGAAGACATGACGGATGTCTTCGAACAAATTTTAGACGATGTACGTCTTCCGATTGATCTCGAAGATCAACCGGTTCATTTGACAGCAACGATGGGCGTCATCCTCCCGAATGCGAAGGAATCACTTGAGATGCGGATCGGTCAGATGGAGAGTGCGCTTCGGGCTGGCAAAAATGAGGGGCGTGATCGCTTCATCGTGTATGATGACTCACTACACTCGGATCGTAGAGAGCAATTGATTGTCGGATCCTTACGCCGGGCGATGACGGATTTCAAGGAGTTCACCCTCGTCTATCAACCGAAGATCGCCCTTGCGACGGGAAAAGTTGATCAAGCGGAAGTCTTGATCCGCTGGAATCATCCGAAGTTTGGATTCATCTCACCGGCGGAGTTCATCCCGCTTGCAGAAAAATACAGTTTGATTCACCGTTTAACTGAGTGGGTACTCAAAGAAACCGTCGCCCAGATGGAGATTTGGAAGAAGGAAGATTATTTCATTCGCCAAGTCTCGGTGAACTTATCAGCGATGCATTTCCGGTCCGAGTCACACAACTTAATGATTAAGGAAATCGTCCACCATTCATTGAAGAATGGGAGCGAACTACAGCTACAGCTTGAAATCACGGAAACATCCGTCATGGAGAACCTCGACCGGGCAATGATGATGCTCGGTGAACTGAAACAACTCAGTCTGACGATCGCACTTGATGATTTCGGAACGGGTCTATCATCATTGACACACCTGAAGCATCTCCCGATTGATATCCTGAAGATCGATAAATCGTTCATCGATGAAGTCCCGCATGACGAACGCGGAACGGCAATCACGGAAATGATCATCCAGCTTGCGAAGAGTCTCGGGATCGAAGTCGTCGCGGAAGGCGTCGAGACACTCGAACAGCATCTTTTCCTGAAACGTCTCGGTTGTGATTATGGACAAGGTTATTATTACAGTAAGCCGATGCATGTGAAGGATCTGAATCAGCGGATGATTGAAGAGACCGTTCTAAATGTCGGATAAAGCAATCCAAACACGACTTTCGTTCGTATACTAGATAAGCATGCGAGGATGATGCATGCGACGTCTGGGGGGACGCAAAGCGCTGGATTTTCTCACCAGCTTGTGCACGACGCAGACAGACATCTAGTACATTCAATCATACTCAGACCATCCAAGCTTTTAACGTAGCACCTGTCTGTTCGAACACAAACAAAGGCAACTTCCATTGCGGAAGTTGCCTTTTTCGTCTGTGCTTATGAACGAACCGTGAGGACACAGCCTGTCTGATCCGTAACGAGCACGTTCGTATTGAAGTATTGTCCATCGCTTTTAAGGATCAACGCTTTTTTCTCCGCGTTGTAATCGAGCGTCATGTTTTGATCGAGGAAATGACTCGACCATCGTTTGACAAGAACGGGTCCGACATTCGAGTCGATCGTCATGTCTTCCGGGGTCGCTTCATCGACGAGACGAATACTGAAGATACCAGAGTTTCCGCAACCGCAACCTTCTGTATCGTAGTAGAGGTGTAGTTGACCGGATACTTCACCGCGTAATTGATTGATTCGTTCCTGAGCAGATGGTGTAAATGTGATGTTCATGGTCATTCACTCCTTTTCTCTAGTATACGCCGTTCGAATGAGAAAGGAACGTCACTTGCTCACGCTGACTCGACGGCGCATCCGTACAAGAAGGAAGATATACCCGGCTAACAATAAGACGACGCTACCGAGAACCGCCGTATCGACGAGACCGTTATCCGACTCGAAATTGATTGCGATGTACGCCCAGACGAAGACGAGCGGATAAATCGGATCGCGGTTTGCGAACATGAAGAGAAGGGCGACGATGACACCGACGACAAGCATAATCATCGTCCAACCGGCATCTCCGATTCCAAGCCACGATGTCACGCCCTCTGCGTTGATCGTTAGGAAGATGTCGGCGATCGTTGCGACCGATACCCAGCCGAGATAAAGCGAGAAAGGTAGCTTGAAGCGTAAGCCTTTCGTCTCGCGGTCGATTTTCGAGTAGATGACGATCAATGACAGCAAGAGACCAACGATGACGACGACAGATACGACGAACAATTCGAAGGTGAATGAGACAATCCAGCCAGCATTGAATAAACAGCTGATCAGGAACCATGGTCCGATTTTTTTCGCCAGTTCATGTTCCTTGAATTTTGGGATCGTTTGGAGAATCAACCAAATGAGTAAAATCGTATAGATCAATCCCCAAATCGAGAACGCATAACCAGCCGGTTTGAATAACGTAAAGATGGAGTCAGAAATCCGTCCTGTCTTTCCACCATCGAGGGCGTTCACAGCAATCGTAAAGATGAAGCCGACCCAGTTAAGCCAAATCCATTTATTTTTCAAACAAAAAACCTCCTTTATTCTCTAAAGAAGGTTTACCCAAAAATCATTTTCATTAGTCATCATGGTCGACGCGTCGGGTTCAAAAAGGACATGCCGATGGCGGGGTTTCCGGTATGTGAACCGAGAACCGGCGTTAAATCATCGATTCGGACCCGGACGTCGAACTGTGCTTCGAGTCGATTTTTCCAATCGAGCGCCAGTTCATACGCTGTCGCGTGGAACAACGAGATGTCCGTCACTTGACCGCGCTCGAGAATCAAAACAAGGTGATCAAAAATCTTCGAATGGGCTTTTTTGAACGTCCGAACGGTTTGGTATGGAACGATCTTTCCTTCTTCGAAGTGGAACAACGGACGCAGTTGCAACAAGTTACCGACGAATGCCTTCGTCGAGGAGATCCGTCCACCGGCTTGCAATTGATCGAGGTTCGCGACAGTGAATTCGATATGGTGGTCGAAGCGACGCTCCAGAATGATCTGTTCGACGGATTCAATCGAGTGTCCCGCTTCGACGAGCTCCATTGCCTCTGCTAAGAGCTGACCAGCCGGATAAATCCCACAACGAGAATCAATCGCGATCAAGCGGAAGCCGGCAATTTCTGCGCCTTGGACGGAAGCGTTGTACGTTCCACTCAGTTCACTCGACAGGTGGACAGCAAAACCGATGTCGTAATCTTCTTTTAGTCGTTCGTAGTGTTCGGTAAAACTACCGATGGAAGGTTGACTCGTCGTCACTTTATGTTTTGCATCAATCCAGCTATAGACGGTTTCCGCATTTACATCGACCCCATCGATGAAACTTTCGCCATCCTTCATGACGAGTAAAGGGACAACCGAGAGATCGTCGCGCTTTGCGATCGTATCCGGTAAAATCGTCGTACTATCAGTGATCCAAGCAATCCGCATTACAAGTTCCTCCTAAAATTAGTACCTGATAATAATTGTAGGTATAAGCGTTCTCGCTGTCAAATGAACATTAAAAAATATCGAACGTTTTAGTTGATTAAATAATGAAATACGCTATAATCGGTACGTGATTAGTAAACTTTTAGTCATCTTATACTAAACTGAGCCGATGAGAGGAGGACGTCGATTGTACTCAATCGGACAAAAAATCAAGAACCTCCGTCTTCAAAAGGGATTGACGCAAGAGGAACTCGGGGAAAGAACAGACCTGAGTAAAGGGTACATCTCGCAACTCGAACGGGAAATCAGTTCCCCATCGATCGAGACACTGTTTCATCTCCTTGAAGTCCTTGGCATCTCACCGAAGGATTTCTTTGATGAGGACGCACTCAATCAAAAAGTCGTCTATGGAGAAGAAGATGTCACAACATATGCGGACGAAGAACAAGGGTATCATGTCACATGGCTCATTCCGGAATCGAATGAAAAAGAGATGGAACCGGTCCTGCTGACACTTGCGCCAGGGGGAGCCTTCAAGACGTATGAACCGTCGGGGGCGGAAACATTTGTCTATGTGCTCGCGGGGAACGTCACATTGATGCTCGGACGTCAGTCTTTTTTAGCGAAGCAAGGGGAGACACTTTACTATAAGGCTTCAGAAATTCATCAATTACGCAATGAGTCAATGCAAGAGACAAAGGTCCTCGTGACCGCAACCGACTCATACCTATAAAGGAGGAACTAGATTGGCAGATACTACGATCATTCAATTCAAGGACGTAACGAAACGTTATGACGATCAGACCGTTCTTGATCAAGTCAGCTTTGAAATCGAACGCGGAAAGTTTTATACGTTACTCGGACCGTCGGGGTGCGGAAAAACGACGATCTTACGACTTATCGCCGGTTTTTCGGAAGCGACAGAGGGAGACATTATCTTCGACGGGAAACGGATCAATGATGTGCCGGCGAACAAACGTCAAGTTAATACCGTTTTCCAAGATTACGCACTGTTCCCACACTTAAATGTCTTCGAAAACATTGCTTTTGGTCTTCGGATCAAGAAGGTGAAGGAAGCGGAAATCGCACAACGTGTGACCGATGCATTGAAGTTCGTCAACTTGTCCGGTTATGAGAAACGGGAAATCACCGAGATGTCGGGTGGACAACGGCAGCGTGTCGCGATTGCCCGGGCAATCGTCAATGAACCGGAAGTCATCTTGCTTGATGAGCCGCTCTCGGCACTCGACTTGAAATTGCGGACAGAGATGCAATATGAGCTCCGCGACTTACAACGTCGCCTTGGAATCACGTTCATCTTCGTCACACACGACCAAGAAGAGGCACTCGCGATGTCAGATGAAATCTTCGTTCTCAATCACGGCGTCATTCAACAATCGGGAACGCCGACAGATATTTATGATGAACCGATCAACCGCTTCGTCGCGGACTTCATCGGCGAGTCGAATATCATTCCTGGACGTATGATCGAAGATTATCGAGTTTGGTTCGCAGAAAAAGAATTCGAATGTGTTGACCGCGGTCTTGAGCTGAACGAACCGGTCGAAATCGTCATTCGTCCCGAGGATCTTGAAATCACAAACGTGACACAAGGAAAACTAAAGGTTACGGTCGACTCACAGTTGTTCCGTGGGGTGCACTATGAAATCGCCTGTATGGATGAAGTCGGAAACGAATGGCTCGTCCACAGTACGAAAAAAGCAACGGTTGGTGAACAAATCGGTCTGACGTTTGATCCGGAAGCGATCCACGTCATGCGATTGAATGAGACGGAAGAAGAATTTGATAAGCGTCTGGAATCCTACGACGGGGTGTTATGATGCAGAAATCACGTAACTGGTATCTCATCCCGTATCTATTCTGGATCGCCTTATTCGTCATCGCACCAATTGTGCTCGTCGTCTATTATTCATTCCTTGATCTTGATGGCAATTTCTCATTTGAGAACTACCGGAACTTCTTCACATCGACGTATCTAACGATGACGCTTAGTTCGTTCTGGTATGCCTTTTTGATCACCTTGTTTTCACTCTTGATTGGTTATCCGACGGCTTATTTGCTGACGAAGACGAAACATAAACAACTTTGGCTGTTGCTCGTCATCTTGCCGACGTGGATCAACTTATTGTTGAAGACCTACGCCTTCATCGGATTGTTCAGTACGTATGGTCTCGCAAATCAAACGCTTGAAGCGATCGGAATCGGACGGAAGCAAATCCTGTTTACCGATTTCAGTTTTGTCTTCGTCTCGGTTTACATTTTCATTCCGTTCATGATCCTACCGATCTTTAACGCGATAGAAAAACTGAGCCCATCGCTCGTCTTCGCGGCACGTGATCTCGGAGCTTCAAATTTCACGACATTCCGTCGTGTCGTCTTTCCGTTGACACTTGACGGTGTGAAATCAGGCTGTCAGCTTGTCTTCATTCCGGCATTGTCACTGTTCATGATCACGCGTTTGATTGCCGGGAACCGCGTCATTACGCTCGGTACGGCGATTGAACAGCAATTTCTCGTGACACAGAACTGGGGCATGGGCGCTACGATTGCCGTCTTCCTCATCATCGCGATGGCAATCATCCTTGCCTTGACAAGTACGAAACGGAAGAAAGGAGCGACGACTTGATGAAACGTCTGAAACTAGCAAATCTTTATTTGATCGGTGTCTTCATCATTTTGTATGCTCCGATTTTCTATCTCGCATTCTATTCGTTCAACAGCGCTGATAACATGACGAACTTCGATTCGTTCACGTGGGATTGGTACAAGGAAGTCTTCCAAGATTCACGCTTGTTGATCATCGTCTTGAACACACTCGTCATCGCGTTGTTGTCAGCTGCAATCTCGACGATTCTCGGAGTATTCGGAGCGATCGGGATCCAGGCGGTCCGCAAGAAACGTGTCGAGACGTCGTTGTTGACACTCAACAGTATCTTGATCGTCAGCCCTGATGTCATCATCGGAGCATCGTTTTTGATCTTCTTTACGATGCTTGGAATCCAGCTTGGCTTTACGTCAGTCTTACTCTCTCATATCGCATTTTCGGTACCGATCGTCGTCATTCTCGTCTTGCCGAAATTACAGGAGATGAGTCCAACGCTCGTCGATGCGGCGCGTGACTTAGGCGCGAGTCGCTGGGATGTCTTAACGAAGGTCGTCCTGCCGTACATCACACCCGGTATCTTTGCTGGATTCTTTACGGCATTGACGTATTCACTTGACGATTTTGCGGTGACATTCTTCGTGACAGGAAACGGCTTTACGACGTTATCTGTCGAAATCTACTCACTTGCCCGCCAAGGGATTTCGATGAAGATCAATGCGTTGTCGACCGTCATCTTCTTGTTTACATTCCTGCTCGTCATCGGCTACTACTTCTTGAACCAACGAGCTGCTACGAAGCTTTCGCGACCGGAGGTGAAATGACCGTTGAAAAAATTGATTCAATTATTCGTCGCGATTTTCTTGATCTCGGGTGTCATCCTATTCACCTTGAATCAGTTAAACGAGACACAAGGGTATTCAGGTAAGAATGTCCTGAACATTTATAACTGGGGCGATTATATCGATCCGGCACTGATCAAACAGTTCGAAAAAGAGAGCGGCATCAAGGTCGTCTATCAGACATTCGACTCGAACGAAGCGATGTTGACGAAAATCGAACAGGGAGGAACGACGTATGATATCGCCGTTCCATCCGACTATGCGATCGCAAAGATGATCGATGAGAAGCTCGTCCTGCCGATTGATCATCAAAAAATCCCGAATCTCAAAAATATCGATTCACGTTTCTTGAATCTATCCTTTGATCCGAAAAATAAGTATTCGATTCCGTATTTCTGGGGAACGGTCGGTATCGTCTACAACAAAGACTTGATCGGAAAAAAACCGACGAGCTGGAAAGATCTATGGGATCCGAAGCTGAAGAACCAGATTCTACTTGCCGATGGTGCGCGTGAAGTGATAGGTATGAGTTTGAACAGTCTCGGTTATTCCTTGAATGAGACGAATGAGTCGAAGCTACAGGAAGCAAAAGCGAACCTGATGCGTTTGACGCCAAATGTCAAAGCGATCGTCGGGGACGAAATCAAGTTATTGCTTGCAAACGAAGAAGCAGGACTTGGTGTCGTCTGGTCTGGAGATGCGAACGAGATCATGAGTGAGAACGACAAACTTGACTACGTCATTCCAAAAGAAGGCTCAAACGTGTGGTTCGATAATATCGTCATTCCAAAGACAGCTAAAAACGTCAAGGGAGCACATCAGTTCATCAACTTCATGTTACGCCCAGATATTTCAGCGAAAAATGCGGACTACGTCGGTTATTCGACACCGAACAAAGAAGGCTTAAAGTTACTCGACAAGTCGGTTCGGACGGATAAACGATTCTATCCTGATAAACAAGTCACTGATACGCTTGAAGTCTATGAGAACCTCGGGAAGAAGATGCTCGCGCATTACAATGAGTTGTTCTTAGAGTTTAAGATGCATAAGAAATGAGGAAAGACCTAGTGCTAGGGGCACTAGGTTCTTTTTTTATTTCTCTTCATAAAAATAAATATAAGTTCCCAAAAAAAAACTGTAAAAACTGAATAATTTTTTGAAATAGGGGAATGAATTTATTATCAACGCCTTTTTACAGGCACCGGGGAGGACATCATCATGAAACAAGTTTTAGGAATCATCTTAACTGCCGCTCTCACTGTCAGCATCGTGTCAGGAACTTCATATAAACAGCAACCGGTCGAGGCATCAAAGCAATCAGACGTCAAATGGCTTCAAGAAATTCAAACACAAGCGAAACAAGCGCGCTCACTCGATGGAAAAGTCGTACTTGAAAAAACGACACTTGCACAAGTACATAAAGCGTACAAAGGGGAAAAGAACTCCAATTGGTGTCAAAGTGGAAATGGTCTTGCTTCAGCAGATCGCTCCCTACATTACTGTTCAACGTATGGTGTGAAGGACACAAAAGCTAAAGTTAGCGCCATCGTCTATGATCCAAAGCAAATCAAACGGACGGTGACGGTCAAAGAAGCTAAAAAAGCATATCCGACAGCGAAACTCGATAAAACATTCAACGTCATGACTGTTTCCTCGAAACAGGTCAACATTTATCTAAATTTAAATTCCGACCGTACACAAGTCATGTCAATTCTAGTAAAATATAACTAACGAAAAAGGATGACCGATTCGGCCATCCTTTTTATTTAATCGTTTTATAGAGTGGTACGAGATGTGAATAGGTATTTCGAATCATTGCGAGTAATTCTTCGCGTGACAGTTGATGAACTTGTTCTGCCGGAATATGGCGACCAACAAGGAACTCTGCTTTTTTGACGTCGTGGAAACGTTGTAAACCTTTTTGAAGATCCGTCGCGTGAACAGGAACCGCGTCTTTTTTCATATGGTCATAAGAAACGACGAAATCATCCGGAAGAGTCGTCAGCAGTTCCGTATGCTGTAACAGTTTTGATGCATATTGTTGTTTGTTCGGTAACTCATAAATATAAGCGAGCCAAATGAACAAGTGATCATCAAATAGACCGACTTGAAAGTGCGGATGTTTTTTATATCCACGTTTATCGGGTGAGAATGCCATCCATGTATCTTTCGGAGGATTGACCTTCCGCCGAGCATGTTGCGCGATGTGGACATGGACATCTTCTGCTGTTGCGACCGTCAAGTCAGGTGCGACTTCTTGACCGATGTCGCGGAAGACAGGCTGAATCCGTTCACGAATCGCCTTCATCCGGGGTTCTAATCCATCAATCTGAAATGTATCAAATGCATGTTGCGTGAATGTGTTTGTCATGAAAAATATCACCTCACATCAATTGTATCAAAGGATACTATCGAAGTTCGACATTTTGCTTGAAAAGTAGAATAATGGACATATCGATTTCCATTAATGTACAAATATATACTTAAGAGGAAGGGGAATGTTTTGTGCGTCGTTTTCAACAATATCTCCTCCGAAGCTGGGTCGTTTTTTTCGTAATCGTCATTGGCATCGATCTTTTTGCGAAGTCAAAGGATTATAATCTCAGCATCGATTTGTTTACGTTCTTATTGATTACCGCCTTGTCGACGATTTTCGTCATCGATCCTGTCCGCCGTCGTCATATGAGTTTTACCTTTCATTTTGGATTTGTTCTCTTTACGTTCTTATCATATGGTTTGTTATCAGCGATTTTCGTCGGTCAACTGACGATGCTCATCTATCAGTTGCGGACGATCCATACGCCGATCGGACGTCGTCGGATGTTGCACAACTATCCGTTCAATGTCGCGCTCGAGTTGTTTCTGATCGTGCCAGCAGGTCTTGCCTATAATGCCCTAGGTGGAACACACGGAGACGCATTCCTGTTGACAGAAAACATCGTTCCGTTACTAGCGATGGTCGCGATCCTTTGGATCGTACTCTTGTTACAATACCAGTTATCTCGATTTCTTCTCGGAGAAAACATTCCGAGTGACGTCATGTTCCAGCTCTTACGCTTTGAAGCAGTCGTCATCACGGCAGAACTGTTATATGGGATCTTCAGTACACTCGTCGTCCAAGGGAATGGGAATAGTGGACTCGTCATGGCAGCATTTGCATTGTTCATCATCAAACGAGCACTCGGGAGTTCGGTCGAAGCGTCTGATCGTATCGAACATTGGGAGCAAATCGAGCGATTGAAAGAAGCAGCTTGGAAGGACGGCGATGCACAGTTCATCATCGAGCGATATCTGCGACAGCTCAACCAATTCGTCAAACCGGATATCGCTTGGATTAAGTTTGATTTTGAAGAAGGCAAGCAGACTGTCTACTATTCGTTGAAGGATGGACGAAAGTTAAAAGCGGATCATGTCGAAGGACGAATCATTGAAGATATCATCGAAAAAGAAGAAGTCCTTCTTTACGGCATGCAACAGGAATGGGATATTCGTCTGTACGATTGTCTGCCAGAAGAAACACAGTCTGTCCTCTTCATCCAACCGGAGGCGACGGAGACGATTAACTGCTCCTTATTCCTTGCGTCCCATGCGAGTGGAGAGTTCACGAAGGACTTCGGATACGAGTTATACCGTGCTTTACGTGTTCTATCGTGGGCCGTTGAACGAGCGCACGAGCGAGAACGGTTACTGACGGATAGTCGAACAGATGCGATGACAAAATTGCCAAACTATCGTGCGCTACAAGAGTGGGGCGATCGTCGTATTAAACAACGCGATCTGTATCCGTTCTCTGCATTGATGATTGATTTGGATCACTTTAAACAAATCAATGATACGTATGGTCATGAAGTCGGAGATGTCGTTTTATTTGAAGTCGCGAAGTTATTGATGCAAGCAACACGAATCACGGATCTCGTTGCGCGTTACGGGGGAGAGGAATTCGTCATCTTGCTACCAAATACGGATCTTGATTCCGCACAAATCGTTGCAGAACGGATTCGTGAGACGTTACATGCGCATCCTATTTTAGTTGAAGGTCACACCCTTCAAATCACAGCAAGTATCGGAATCGATACGTTAAAGGAACTTGGGGATCTTGCGAGTCTGATTCGAAATGCGGACCGGGCGATGTACGTCGGTGCCAAGTTCCAAGGACGCGATCGTGTCGCATCGTATCAGGAGTGGAAAGAGAAGGTCATTTAAAGAAGCGAATAGAAGGTGGCGGATGCGTCACCTTCTTTTTTGAT